>CAMYJL010000249.1 GCA_947258645.1 uncultured Nitrospinota bacterium | reverse complement strand
CCGGGGCGCCTCCGCCACGCCCCTGCGATTATTTCCGTTTGTCTCTCTTCAAGACAAAAGAGCAAAAATGAAAAGCCAGGTTTACACCTTGCCAGGGCTCTGCGCGCGGGCCCGAGATTTAATCATATGTTTATCAATAGGATGTGGGGTTCCGTTGTTTGGCATGGGCCGTGCTGTTACCTGGCGCGTCAGAGGTCCAATGGCAACGGGATGGGAAAGGGCAGGCAAGACCCGGTCCACGATTCGTTTCAAAGGTGCAGGCGGCAGGTTTTGAAAATCACGGGGAAAAGGAGATCGGGAAGCGATGAAGGAAAATACTCTTTTCCATATTACCTGTCCGTGTAAATGTGGGCGCGTGCTGGCGGTCGAGTTTCATGCCACCAAGAAGAACGAAAAATTTATCCCTCATATCAAGAAACTCGACGAGCAAGGCATCGAAAATCTCGGCAATATAATATGGCAGCGCGTGGTCAATGCGCGCGGTCTCGAGGGTGCCATCCAGTTTCTCCATCAGCGTTCCGAAGGCTGATCATTTCGTCTTTTCACAGTCCCTCCCGCCGAATCGGTTGTTCGGCGAAACAGATTCTGCACCGCAGCCGTTGATAAATCCCGCCTCGGGTTGAAAGCTTTTCGCATCTTTTCTCCGTCGGCCCAGGATATTCCGCGGTTTCCATGAAGCGGCGCGGCCTCCTATTCCGTTCCCTTTCTGTTCTTTTCAGATACACGTGTCAGGACAAGTGAAAGTTCCCTTTTACACAATTGAATGTGGCAGGCGAGGGAGAGTTTTTTAAAGGACTGTATTTATTAGAGTTATGTTTTTGTCGGTTTTGGCATGTTCCCTGCTTTCTGCTTTGCTGGCGGCAATTCGTTCATGCAGCCACCTGGGAAAAAATCTTTTGTTGAGGCGATATCCCGGGTTCTGAGAATCCGATGGGCGAGGCGCCTGGAATATCTTTACTGAGCAGGGAAAGGAATGATACGAGCTGATGGCGAACGAAGCGTTTTTTTATATTGTCTGCCCGTGTAATTGCGGCCGCGCCCTCCCGATAGAGTATTCGCCATTTGCGAATGACGTTCCGGAGTTTGGAAACAAAATTTGGCAGCATTTGGCGCATGAAAAAGGTCTTGAGGGCGCGATTGAGTATCTCCACGAAAAAGTGGAGGTGGGAAAGCGGGTCGAAGGGGAGTAGCCGGCCCCTCCTTCCCCTGTTCGTTGTTGGGTTGTCGCCTAATTGGACGAATGCCCGGATTCAGATAATCCGCCGTGAGCCAGGAGTAAATTCCGGTTCCTGGAGGAGATTTCGTTTACTTGGGGAGCGCAATCCGCCCGACTGCCGCCCAACCCCCGACGAGAAAGCTCTTTCAGGAACCGATATTTTTTCCCCTTGCCGTTTACCTTTTCCAAAAAAATCACCTAAAACTCGGCCACCCGGCACATACGCCGGACAGCCTTCCATTCGTCCGCAGTCATGGCCGCGCTTCCATCCCGGACCCAGCCCCGCATCGACTGTGCCCGCTCCTCGGGAGCGGGATGGGTGGAGAAGTATCCCCCCCGCGACGTTTCACGAGCGTCCGCCTTGTGAAGGCGGCTCAAAAATTGAGGGAGCCCGTTCGAGTTTATTCCGGCGCGGTTCAGCATGTCGATCGAAGTCCGGTCAGACTCTTGCTCGGCCTCGCGGGTAAAGGAGAGGTTCAGGAGCGTTTCGGTGATTTTCGCCGCCGATGAGCCCAATACGCTGGCGTCCCCCGCCATGACATGAAAAATCATCCTGTAGCCCGACTGGCGAATGATGGATTTCATCGGATGGCGGTGCGCGACGTGGGCCATCTCGTGGGCGAGCACGCCCGCCAGCTCCTCGGGCGATTCGGCGAATCGGATGAGGCCCTCGAAGATGCCGATATACCCGCCCGGAAGGGCGAAGGCGTTGGGAACGCGCGATTGAAGGACGCGAATTCGGATGCCGTGAAGATCACCCCGCGCCCCTGCGATGCGGCGCGCGAGGGAAGCCAGCGCGGCCCTTCCGCCCGGTCCGGCGCAGGTGGGGAATTGTTCCTCGAGGGCGGCCATGAACCCGACGCCGATGGAATTCTCCCACCAGGGCGGGACGAAGCGGGCGAGTCGGTCCGCTGCGTAGGGCAGGGCAGCAAGCAGCACCGTGAGCAGGATTCCCAACGCGGCCAAAGCGATTCCCGACTGGACCAGAATTCGCCTCTTCAGTGAACGGCGGCGGCGAAGGCCCGGCGCCTGCACGATCAGGCGGTCGAGAATCTCCTGCGACGAGAAGAACAGGCGCGCTTCCCCTTTCTCGCGGTGGGCGAGGCGGACAGGCTGGTCGCTCCCGTAGATATCCTCGGCGAGGCGCAGGCCGGAAAATGACCATTCGTCCAGCGTGTGGCCCGCTTCGCCCGTGATGTGAAGGCGGTTCATCGTCACGGTGACGCGTACGCGATGCCGGACCGCCGAAGCGCCGTCGGTATAGGTTCCTTCGTACATCGGTTTTTCCTAAATCCGGCCGAGGCCGAGGAAGCTGCCGCTGAAGCCGAATATCTCCGCGAGGCCCTCGCCCGTCTTGGGCGCCTCCTCGATGCTCTGGAGAACGAGCTCGTAGTCGAGCCTTCCCTCGAAATGGAGATGATCGAAGAGGAACCGGATGTTCCGCAGCGTGACCCAGGGATAGGCGAGGCCGAACGTGACGATGGAGAGGAATAAGTTGCTGGCCCGGAGCCAGAGGAGCTGACCGCCCGTGTATGTGAGGCGGAAGCGGACGTTCTGAAGGCGGGTATGAGCGGCGACGTATTCGGCGTCGCGCGCCATGTACCAGTACCAGCAGAGGCCCAGCGTCGGGATCGTGAGCAGATAGCTCACGAGGAATTTCCCGAAGAGGTCCTTTCCGTTTCCATCGTAGACGAACCCCGTCCGTCCGAGCCAGGTGTTGTTAATCTTGTATTGAAGAAGGATATGCCGCCGGATGGTCCAGTAGAGGCCGAGCGTGAGGACGACGAGGAGCCCGTGACCGAGCGCCAGGCCCGCGTATCCGGCGGCCGAACCGCCCTGGGCGAAGCGAATGCTCCGCCAGCGCGTGCGGCTCAGGAGGTATCCGCGGGCGGTATAGCCCGCAAGCGCCATGAGAAAGTAGCCGACGGCGCTAAAGGCCGCCACCGGGAGGATGAAGGCGAGGTCCAGCATGTCCCCCACCTGGGGGAGCAGAATCGAGGCCGCGAGGGACAAGACAATCATCGCGGCAACCGCCTTGATGAACCCCATGAACAGCTCCATGCCGCGTCCGGAGTACTCGAACCGGTCCCCGTCGTAGCTCTGCTGACTCCAGAGATACTCGCGGATTCGCGTCTTGCCCCAGAAATGGTAGATGTTCAGCGTGACCCACTTCAGGGCGATGTTCACGAGATGGATCAGGAACAGATCGCCGAGGTTCGCGTGCTGATTCATTCGGCGGGCGCTCTGCGTTTCGGGAGGATGGGTCTGCATTATAGGCTGGCTCCTGGATGCTCGCGGATGGCGCGGGACATGGTAGGGGTAATATACTGGATTTGCTGTGGAGCAGGAAAATCATCATGAGGCGGAATGGATGAAAATCATTGTTGGTGTCACGGGCGCTTCGGGATCGATATATGGGGCACGCCTGCTGGAGGTGCTCCACGCGGCGTATCCGGAGGTGGAGACCCACCTCATTGTTTCGCGCGCCGGGCGGCGGGTGCTCCGGCACGAGACGGAATACGACGTGGACGATCTGGCGAATTGGGCGGACGTGGCCTACCCGGAGGCGGATATCGGGGCGCCACCCGCGAGTGGGAGCGCCGGTTTCGATGCGATGGTGATCGTCCCCTGCTCGGTCAAGTCGCTCGGGCAGGTCGCGGGCGGCATCGGGGACACCCTCGTCGGCCGCGCGGCGGATGTGATTCTCAAGGAGGGCAAGAAACTTGTCCTCGTCGTGCGCGAGATGCCGCTCTCGGCGATTCATCTGGAGAACATGCTCAAACTGGCGCGGCTGGGCGTGATGATCCTGCCTGCCTCGCCGGGGTTTTACTTCCATCCCAGAACGCTGAGCGATGTTATCGATCACGTGACCGGAAAGACGCTCAACGCGCTTGGTCTCGAACAGAACCTTTTCGAGAAATGGAGGGGTCAATTCCCGGCCCGGCCAGCCCGCATTCTCCTTGAGGATGACGAAGACATCGGAAAAGAATCGGTCAACTAGCCCCAGTCGGCCCGCCGTTCGTTACGGCGCGCGGGTTTTGCTCTTTCGAGGTATTCCGGCGTCCCGCATTTTTCTGGTCTCTCTTCCGGCGGGCGATGGACTGAAGGGCCCGGAAGCGCCGGACGCCGCTCTTTTCCGCCGCAATCGCTTTTTCCCATTTCACAGGCATTCGTTTGATCTCGTTCAGCGGGGTCCCCGGAAGTCCGCCGTTCTGCCACTCTTTCTCCCGAGCCTCCGGAGCACGGCGCTCGCCCTCGCGTGAAAAACCCGGAGAAGCCAGACCGGACCCAACTTTTCGAATTTTCCCCGGAGGGGGTTCATCAGGCGGGACGGAGCCGAAGTGTAAAGAAAAACAGAATTTTCCGCCGCCAGTCCTGGAGAAAGGGCAAGAATAAGGCGGAAAAGGGCAAAACGCCGATCAAGCGTCGATAGCTCTGCGCCGCCGGGTGTGTCCCACAAGCGAGAGCGGCGGAGTTCGGGCTTTGGCCGATCGGGGTCTGTTACGGGTTTCCGGCCTTGATTTGGCGGTATTGTGAACCTTTCTCCCTTTTCCGACAAAACGGTATTTTTTGGCCTATCGTTTCGGTATCCGGATCCTCTCCATCGCCTGCCGGTAATCTCTCGTGGTAGGGCGCATTTTTGAGCCGGATCAGGAACGGTTCTCACCCGGCGGCGTCCATTTCTTTCATGGAGAGGGAAAATGTTTGTTTGATTTCATGGGTTCGATTCGATATCATTTTGAAAATCATTAGATTACAGGTAAGTGAGAAATTTCTGCCCCGGCTTGGGATCGCCTTTTTCTACGGAAGAAGAGGGTCGTTCCACCTGGAAGTATTTCCATTCGTTTTAAGAGGAGAGTCAATGATGAGAAGTTTGCGGAAAGCGGCGGTCATGGCGGCTTCGGTTCTTGCGGTTTCTTCCCTGGCGGTTTCCGGCGTGGAAGCGGCGCGGGTGAAGACTTCTGTTGCGAGCGCGGGTCCCGGTGCGGCGGCTTATACAATTTGGGGTGGCCTGGCGAATCTGGTTTCCCAGGAGTCCAAGACAGTTGAGATGAGCAATCTCACGACCCGCGGCGCGGTCGAGGACATCCGTCTGATCGAAAGCGGAAAGGCCGAATTCGCGCTCGGCGTTGCCACGCTCCTGGACCTGGCCATCAAGGGCAAAAAGATGTTCAAAAAGCCCTATACCAACCAGTGTGGCGTTGGACCCGGCACCGCATCGATGTTCCATATCGGGGTGAAAAAAA
>CAMYJL010000248.1 GCA_947258645.1 uncultured Nitrospinota bacterium | reverse complement strand
AGGGCCTGGTAGAACTCCTCCGTCTGCGGCATCGGCGTGCGGAGATCCATCTCTCCGGTCATGAGCATGGTGGGGGTGGTCACGTTGCCGACGTACATCAACGGCGACCGCCGCAGGTGCTCCGACGGGTCGTCCCAAGGGAAGTTGTCGAAGTTCTTGTACCAACCCGCCCCGTCGGTCGTCCCCGAATACGTCCCGGAAAGATCGCTCTGGTAGCTCAAGAGAAATGCAACCAGGGCCAGAACCGCGGCAAGGCCCAGGATGGGCAGGGCTTTTTTGAACAATCCGGAAACTCCTGTTAGTCGGGAGGGTCTTCAAGCGGCAGCCGCCGGTGGAGGAATGGGCGGGCATCCGCGCCGTCGTATTCCGAGACGCGATGGCCCTGACCCTCCACCTGATACTTGTATATGACCAGTCCTTCGAGCCCAACGGGGCCCCGGGCGTGAATCTTGTCGGTGGCGATCCCGACCTCCGCGCCGAGTCCGAAGCGGTAGCCGTCGGCGAAGCGAGTCGAGGCGTTCCACATGACGCTCGCCGCGTCCACGCGGTCGAGAAACCGCTGGGCGGCGGCTTCGTCCGATGTGACGATGGCCTCGGTGTGGCGCGAGCCGTAGTGGTTGATGTGAGCGATCGCTTCGTCCAGATCGTCCACGACGCGCACCGAGAGGATGAGGTCGAGGTATTCCGTCTGCCAGTCTTCCTCGGTGGCGGGGGCGGCATCCGCCAGAATCTTTCGCGTGCGCTCGCAGCCTCGAAGCTCGACGCCCTTCGCGCGAAGGGCGGCGGCGGCGACCGGCAGAAAATCCGCGGCCGCGTCCCGGTGAACCAGCATCGTCTCCGCCGCATTGCAGACGGCCACATACTGCGTCTTGGAGTCCACCGCGAGATCGACCGCCATCTTCCGGTCGGCGCTTTTGTCTACATAAATATGACAGATGCCGTCGGCGTGGCCCAGGACGGGAATGCGCGAATGGGCCTTGATGTGGCTGACGAACTCGTTGCTCCCCCGGGGGATGATCATGTCAATCGAGTCGTCGCGCGTGAGAAGCGCCGTGACCTCCTCGCGCGCCTCGACAAGCTGGATCGCATCGGCGGGGACGCCGTCCACCGACGCGAAGGCGCGACTGAGAATTTCGGCGAGGGCACGGTTGCTGTTCACCGCCTCGCGGCCGCCCTTCAGGATGGCGGCGTTTCCGGATTTGACGCAGAGCGAGGCGATCTGAACGAGCGCGTCGGGTCGGGATTCAAAGATCGCCGCGACGACGCCGAGCGGACAGCTCACGCGCCGGACGCGCAGGCCTTCGTCGAGCATCATGGCGTACGAGGCTCGTCCAATGGGATCGGGAAGCGCTGCCACGGCACGGACGCCCCGCGCCATCTCGCGCACCTTTTCTTCGTTCAGGACCAGCCGCTTGAGGAGGGGCTCGCCCATCTCGCCGTCCGCGACCAGCTTTTCGCCGCTGGCGACATCCTTTGCATTCGCATCGAGAATGGCGGCCATTTCAGATTCGATCGCCCCGGCGGCCGCTTCGAGCGCTGCGCTCCGCACCTCCCCCGGGAGGGGAGCGAGCGCGAGGGCGGCCTCACGGGCCGCGGCGCAAATCTGGTCGATGTCAGCCATCCTGATTTTCCTCAAGCAATTCCAACGATATTAGGGGGAGTTGTCCGGAAAATCCGAATCATCCGATCCCGGTTCCCGCCCCGAAACAAGCCCCGGATTATAGGGCCGCCGCGCGGCCCATCGCAAATTCTCACCCCCGGGAGGCGGATTTGCGCTCCCGCCAGCGCGTTTCAAGGTAGCCGGCGATGCGGGAGGGAACTCCGCGCTCGCCCGCCCGCTCGAAGCCCTCGAATCCGGGCGCGGCGTTGACCTCGAGAACGAGGGGGCCTTCCTTCGTCTCCAGCAGATCCACCCCGGCGATGTCCAGCCCACAGAGCGCCGCCGCCCGCAGGGCCAGTTCCGCCGCTTCATTGGGCGCCCGCGCCCGGCGGACGCTCCCGCCCAGGTGGAGGTTCGAGCGAAACGCGCCCTTTCGCGCACGCCTTCGGACGGCACCGACGACCTCGCCACCCACGATCAGGACGCGCAGGTCCACACCCCGGGCTTCTTCGATATATTCCTGAATGATCACGTCCTTCTGAATCGCCCACATTGTGTCGGCAATGGACTGCGCCTCCTCCGCGCTTTCGGCCAGCATGACGCCCTTGCCCTGCGTGCTGCGGGGAAGCTTGATCACGGCCGGCGGCCCGCCCACGGCGCGGAGCGCCCGGGCGAGATAGGCCGGATCGGGCGCGAAGGCGGTGCGGGGAACGGGCAAACCGTTCCGGGCGAGGAGCTGGAGGGTGCGAAGCTTGTCGCGCGCCACCTCCAGCGCCTCCGCGCGGTTGATGACGAGAATGCCCGACGCGCCCAGATGGCGGACGAGGGCGAGAGAATGCTCGGAGATTCCGGCGCCAAGGCGCGGGAGAATCAGGTCCGCCCCGCCGAAGGGCTTTCCCTTGTATTCGAGGGCAATCTTCCCCTCCACAATTTTCAGGAGAAACCGGTAGGGATCGAGAACATGCACGCTATGGCGCCGCCGCCGCGCGGCCCCGGCAATCCGCCGCACACCGTGCAGCGTCTCGTCCCGGCAGAGAATGACGACCCGCAATGGAAAGCCCTTTCCTCTTCTGGAATGGAGGATCATATCAGCCCGCGGCGGTCTTCTTCACGTCCCGCCTGCGCGTTTTCCGTGAAGTGGGCCCCGCATGACTGGGCAACCCGGATTCAAATCGGATATTCTTCCCATATTCCCATCAAAGAGAGGTACGGCCATGAATAATGCATCACCCGCCGCGAGCGAGACAATCTGCCGGTTCGCTGAGGCGCTCCGCTTTGAGGATATCCCCCCCGAGGTTATCGAGAAGGCGAAGCTGCTCACGCTCGACCTGCTCGGCATCGCCCTGGCCGCCCGGTCCGACCCGATCGACATGCCCCTCCGGGCGACAGCCCGGGCCCTCGCGGGCAAGGGAAAGAAAACCGCCGGGGAGGCCGACTATGGCCTTTGTAGCGGGGTGGGCGAGAGAACGCGGATGCCCGCGGCGAGCGCGGCCTTCCTGAACGGCGCCCTCGGCCACTCGCTCGATTTTGACGACACGCACACGAAGTCGATCGTCCACACCGCCGCGCCCATCGTGCCCCCGGCCCTCGCCGGCGCGGAAGCCTTCCGAAAAAGCGGGCGCGATCTGCTCCGCGCCGAGGTAGCCGCCCTGGAGGCCACGATTCGAATCGGGCTGGCCGCGCCGGGCAGGCTGCACGCGCGGGGCTTTCACATGACAAGCCTCGCGGGTGTCTTCGGAGCGGCGCTGGCCTATGGCTTGTCCGCCGGGCTGCGCGGAAGAATGCTCGTCTCCGCCCTGGGCGTCTGCGGAAGCATGGCGGGTGGCCTGATGGAATATGTTTCGGACGGAAGCCCCACCAAGGCCATGCACCCGGGCTGGGCGGCCCACAGCGGCATCGCCGCGTCCTATCTGTCCGGAGGCGGCTTCAGGGGGCCAGCCTCCATCTTCGAAGGCCGTTTCGGATTGTTTAACAGTCACTTAAAAGGAGAGGACTTCGACGCCAATGCACTGACCGAAGGCCTCGGGACGCATTGGGAGACCCTGGCCATCGCGTTTAAGCCCTACCCCTGCGGGCACGTGATCCACGCCTTTCTCGACGCAGCGCTCTCGGCCCAGAAACAGGGCGGTTTCGCGCCCGGGGATATCGAAGCCATCACCTGTCACGCAGCGGCGGGGGCGATCGACCTGACGCTGGACCCGATCGAGGCGAAGCGGCACCCCCGCACGGCTTACGACGGGAAATTCTCGCTGCCCTTCTGCCTGGCGGCCGTCCTCGTGCGCGGGCATTGTGATCTGGACGATTTCACCGAGAAATCCATATCCGATCCGGATTTGATTGAGATTTCAAGCCGGGTCGACTACCGGCAGGACGAGGCGCAGGACTTCCCCCGGTTTTTCCCGGGTAAAGTGGAGATTCGCTTGAAGGACGGCCGCTCGTTCACCGCCGAGGAGAAACACCAGCGCGGGTGCCCCGAAAATCCGATCACGACAGAACAGGTGGGAGAAAAATTTCTCCAAAACGCGTGCCGCACGCTCCCGGGCCCGCAGGCGGAAGAATTGATGACGATCATCCTGAAATTAGACACACTGGAAAGCCTGGAACCCCTGACGGAGATCCTGCGCGAAGCGTGAGAGGCGCATCCCCCGCCCCCGCTTTATCCCCGCGTAACAAAAAAAAAGCGGCCCCCTATGGAGCCGCTTTTTTCATCGAAACTGTTAAGTATTACGCTGCGGTGGCGAGTTTTTCCTTGCGCTTCTCACCGCCCTGAACCGTCAGGACCTTCGCATCGACCTTTCGGGAGAGCCGCGACGCCAAGCCAACCATGCCGGTGTGGCGCGCCAGCCAGCCGCCCTTTTTCCCGCCGAGGAGGATCAAATCAGACTCCTCTTTCCGGGCAAGCTTCGCAATCGTCGTCACCGGATCGCCGAAGACGATTGTCGCGGTCACCTCGATGCCGGCCGCCTCCAGTTTTTTCTGGAACGGCAGGAGATAGTCTTTTCCCATCTCTTTTCGAATCTTGACATACTCGTCAACGAAAACGGTGTAGCCCTCCAGCCGACGCGCCTGAAGCACAGCCGTTTCGACCAGGACCAGATGAGCGGACTTCACGGCAGGCGCCAGCTCTAGCGCCTCCTCGACCGCCAGCTCGGCGTCCTCAGAACCATCCAACGGAATCAAAACCCGAGAATACATACATCCCCCTCCGTACTAAAACGGCTTGAACCGCGCCGCAGGCCGGCCCAAGTCTTCCGTTATATGTGAACCACCCTCAACCCAGAAGGTGATAGCCGTCTCGATCCAGCTTCTCTTTTGTCCTTCGGACCCGGATGGGCTCTTTTTCCAACCCGCCCAACTGGGCCAACCCGACAAAGAGAAGAGCCGTAACCAAGAAAAACCCCAAAATATCCATTACATTTCTCCCATACACACAGGCGCTTAGGCAGCCCTGTGGTGATTCCATTCTTCCTCGTAGATTGCGTTCACGCGCCTGCGCTCGGCGCGCTCTTCTTCCTCGTCCTGGCTCCGGGTCAGCGAAGTTTCTCCTCCAGAATAGCCGTCCGGATAAACCGATGTCGTCATCGACCAGATGAGAGCGCCCCAGACCGCCAGGGTAGAAACCATCGCCGCCAGAAATACGCCGTATGCCAACATCAAAACTCCTCCTTCTTCTTCCCCAGCTTGAAAAACACTCCCGGGGCTTGGAGCCCGGAGAGAAAAATCATTGTTCAAACCTATTCTGGAGCGGTTGCCTGGCGGCAGAGTAGCTTAAGCATAGCGATATTGGAGATTAGAGATTAGAGATTAGGAGATTAAGGAAGACACCTCTATGCATCCATTCAACAACACTGTCGTCATCGTCACCGGCGCCGGA
>CAMYJL010000247.1 GCA_947258645.1 uncultured Nitrospinota bacterium | reverse complement strand
TGGTTATGTCACTGATTTTTTTGTGTCTCCGATTACATTTTTTTGTGGAATTACGGGTCTCCGATTTTTCGCATGATAAGATAGGGGGAAGATACGGGTGATCGGGCCCGGACCGTGAGGACAGGGGAATGATTATCGCGTGGATCAGAAAAAGGCTCGGGTGGACCTTGTTCCTGGGGGGGTATGCCCTCTTTGCCTATGAGGTGTACCTATGGCGGAAGGGCGGTACCTGGACCCCGTTCCCGCTTTCCCTTGCGGTCGAATGGGTCATTCACCGGGGAGCAGAGGTGATCGAATATGCCCCGTTTGTTCACCCGACAGGTGTGGAAATGTGGGAGAACTTCCGGATCTCGGACCTCCCTTATTACGTAGCGCGGTTTTTCAGGGTCATCCCCATATCAGGGTCCATGCTGGTCGTGGGGTATTTTTTCATCCGTTGGGAAAAATACCTCGGCAAAAAATAACCCCCTCGCAACGCCTTGCGCGTCAAAAACTTTTTAGCGCCCGGTGAATTTTTTCCGCTACCCCTTCTCGGGCGGCCGCCCCCGGTTCATCTCGTCCGGTTCTTCGGCGAACTCCATCCGGCTCTTGATCGCATCGATGGTGAACAGGTCGCGGTCTTTCGCCATCTCCGGGTTTTGGAGGGGGTGGAACACCTCGAGCGCCATCCCCGGCTCATCGCCTACGAGCCGAAGCGTGTGCATCACTCCCGCCGCGACATGAACAACGTCGCCCGGGCCGACCATCCGGACTTCTTCTCCCAGCGTGAATTCCCACTCGCCGGCCTGGATGTAGAAGAATTCTTCTTTTCCCGGGTGATTGTGCATCTTCGAGGGCGTTCCGCCCGGCTCCGTGATGAGATGCTGCATCTGGATCTGATCGCCGAAGATGCGGCGATGTGAGACCCCGGGACGATCTTGCGAGACGGGCAGCATGTCCCAGTTATAAAAGCTCATGATATCTCCTCCGGTTCGTCTTGATTGCGGATTCAGTCATTCAAAATTTCGCGTCACCATCCACTGACCCTGGATTCAAGGGGAGGGAAAGGCCCGCGGCGTTCTCTTTATTTTTTAGACAATCCGCCCGCGCGCCAGGCCGGATATCCCCGTTCCTACTGGAACATCTCCGCCGGAAGGTCGTAGAGCAGACGCGCCGCCCGGAGGAGAAGGACGTCGTTCACCCCGTCCGAGTGGAGGAAGCTCGCCGCGTCACGCAGGTATTTCTCCATCGGGAGGTCCTTCATGTAGCCGTAGGCGCCGAAGAGTTCGAGGGATTCCTTGGCAACGTCGAAGGCGGTCGTGGCGGCGAATACCTTGGCCATCGGCGCCATGGAGTAGTCGTTCTCCTCGTCGGGGGAATCGATGTTGTAGGCCGCCCGGTAGAGATAGGCGCGCGCCGCGTCGAGGCGCATTTTCATGCTCGCGAGCCTGTGGTGCGTCAGCTGATGGTGGATCATGATCTTTCCGCCGATGAAGCGCTCCTTGGCGTGCTCGACAGCCGCCTCGTAGGCGGCCCGCGCCGTGCCGAGGACGGTCGCCCCGGCCTGGATGTTGCTTCCCTCCTCGGCGAGGAACTTGAGCACGTCGGGCATTCCCCCGCCGCGCCGGCCGACCAGGTTGTTCTCCGGGATGGTGCAGTTGTCGAAGTTGATGGTGCTGTTCCAGACGAGGCGCTGGCCCATCTTGTCCTCGGTCTTGCCGATCGAAAATCCCGGCGAGTCGCTGGTCACGAGAAACGCGCTGAAGCGCTCGTAGAAAGGCTTGTCGGGGTCGGTCATGGCGAAGACGAGATAGAGCTTCGAGAGGCCCGCGTTCGAGATAAAGCACTTCGAGCCGTTGAGGACCCATTGGCCGTCCTTGAGCTCGGCCCGCGTCTGGATCGTCTCCTTGCGTTCCATCGGCGGCATGTAGTTCGACCCGCCGGAGGGCTCGGTGATGCAGATGGAGAGGACGCATACGGGATCGTCTCGGAACATGGGGATGAAGCGCTCCTGCTGTTCCTCGTTGCAGAGCTTCACGATGGCGCCCGAAATTTTCCAGATTTGATCGAGGCAGACCGCGAAGCCCAGGTCGCCCGTCGCCATCTCCTCGCCCACGATGCAGCGCGTGATGATGTCGGCCTCGATGCCGCCGTCCTCTTCCTTGAGGGAGAGGGTGCGGAGTCCCACCTGGTCCGCCTTGCGGATCAGCTCCCAGGAGAAGCCGTCGTGCGGGTCGGGCTCGCGGTCGAGCTCGGCGCGGACGGGAACGACCTCTTCCTGGGCGAACTTCCGGGCCATGTCGCGGAGCATGATTTGTTGTTCGGTGAGCTTGAAGTCGACCATGCGGACTCCTCCTCCAGGGGACGTATAAAATTTAAAGAGAGGGCTGACCGGCCCTTCGCAGGAATCAGCGCCGTCAAAGAAGAAACAACGGGAAGGCCTGTTTCAGATAGGTATATCTTGAATGGCGTGTTTTTTAAAGCACGGGAGGTCAAGGGCGCGGGCGCCAGAGAATGAAGAAAAGAGCGGAGGGGGATGCCATTTTATGATTTCGCCGAGAGCCGCGCCGCCCATGAATTCATATTTCCGAGCCGAGAAAAATCCGGACAATGTGGCTGGTGGCTCATGTCCGCTTCCGCTACACTCCGGGTTTGATTCGCGCCGGGCGGCCCCGGTGCCCGGCCGGTGCAGCCGGACGAGAGTGGAGTATCGAGTTTTCAAAGGAGAGACTGGATGCGGTTTTCGGTAGTGGCCGGAAATGGATTTGATCAAAAGGCTGATGCGCTTGTGTTTCCGATGACGGAAGATTTCCAGCATGATCGTCTCGACAAAATTCTGGGCGGGGCGCTGGGGTCGATGGTTCGTCGGAAAACGTTCGTGGGCAAGCGGGGGCAGATTGCCTCGGCGATAGTCCCCAAAGGGGAGAGAGATCTGCGTTCCGGTGTGGTGGTTCTCGTCGGCGTCGGAAAGGCGGACGAGCTTGACCCCGAGGCCGTCCGCAAGGCCTGCGCCTCCGGCGCCCGGCGCGCGCGTTCCGAGGGCGCGAAGAGCATCGTGGTGGCCCTGAACGACATCGTCCGCGGCGGAGAGGTGAGCGCCCGGCAGGCGGGCCAATCCGCCGCCGAGGGCGTCAGTCTCGGCCTCTACCGAATGGACAAGTACAAGAAAAAAGATCCCGACCGAAAAGCGGATATCAATGAAGCCGTTTTCGGCGGCGGCAGGGCCTCTCTCGCGGCCCTCCGGAAGGGGGTGGAGATTGGAACCATCATGTCCGAGGGGACGTCTTATGCGCGGGAGCTCATCAACACCCCCAGCAACGAGAAGCGCCCGCCCGACCTGGCGGCCATGGCGCAGCGGATGGCCCGGAAGGAAGGGCTGCGCTGCACGGTTCTCGACGAGAAACAGATACAAAAACTCAAGATGGACGCGTTGCTGGCGGTTGCGCGCGGAAGCGGCGCGCCCCCGCGGCTTGTCGTCCTCGAATACCGCCCGCGCGGGAGCAAGGCGAACCCGATCGCCTTTGTCGGAAAAGGCATCACCTTCGACACCGGTGGCATTTCGATCAAGCCGAGCGGCGGCATGGAGAACATGACGACGGACATGAGCGGCGCGGCGGCGGTTCTGGGCGCCATGCTCAGCGTGGCGCGTCTGAAACCGAGAGTGCCGGTCGTCGGCGTGGCCGTGATGGCCGAGAACATGGTGGACGGTAACGCCACCCGGCCGGGCGACATCGTCCGCGCCATGAGCGGCACCACCGTCGAAATTCACAACACCGACGCCGAGGGCCGTCTCGTTCTCGCCGATGCGCTCCACTACACGAAGACGAAATACAAGCCGCAATGCATGATCGATCTGGCGACGCTGACGGGTGCCTGCATGGTGGCGCTGGGAGATAAAGTCACCGGAATGTACGGCACGGACGACGAACTGATCTCGCGGGTGCGGAATCTGGGAGAGGAGACCGGCGATAGGGTCTGGCACATGCCTCTATTCCCGGAATACGGCGAGGCCATGAAGGGCAAGCTCGCGGACCTTTGCAATATCTCGGGCGTCCGCTGGGGCGGGGCGAATACCGCCGCCGCCTTCCTTCAGCATTTTGCGGAGGGAACACCCTGGGTCCATCTGGACATCGCGGGGCCCTCCCACACTTCCTCGAGCCAGCCCTACCGGCCTCCGGGGGGAACCGGAGTCGGCGTCCGCATTCTCGCGGAGCTGGCGATGGGCTGGAAAAAGCTGCCGAAGCAGAAGGGCAAGGCCTTCGGCACGAAATAGTTCGAAAAAAAAAGCCGTCTCCTGGAAGGGAGACGGCTTTTTTTTTCGGAATTTTACCGCAGGCCGATCAGCCTGCGTCGCGCGCGGCGATGGCGTCGGCCAGCGCGAGAACGCGCTCCCCGTCCTTCACCATCGCGATGTCGATCATCCGGCCGTTGAACGAGACGGCGCCGGCGCCCGCCCGCTCGGCTTCATAATAGACATCGATCATCTCGCGGAGGTAGGCGACCCGCTCCGCGTCGGGCGAGAAGACCTCGTTGAGTATCGCCACCTGGTTTGGGTGAATGGCCGCCTTGCCGACGTAGCCGAGTTTCCGGGCCATGATGGCGTCCGCGCGGCAGCCGTCCGGATCCTTGAAGCGGGTGAAGGGACCGTCCGTCGGGAAGGGGACGCCCGCCGCGCGCGCGTCCGCGAGTCCCTTGCTCCGGGCGTAGAGGAGGGTCGAGCCGTCCGCCTCCCATTCGCAGCCCAGAGCGTTGCTGAGATCGCCGCCCTCGGCGCTGCCGATGCCGATGCCCACGACTCGGTCGGCGGCAGTGCAGATGTCGTGGCAGTTGTAGAGGCCCTGCGCGGTCTCGATGAGTGCGATGATGCCGATGGAGTTTTCCTCGAGGCCGCGCTCGTTCTCCAGCCGGGTGAGGATGGCGTCCGCCTCCCGAATGTCGGCCGCCGAGTTCGTCATGGCGAGCTTCATGGCGTCGAGTTCAGGGCAGGCGATCGCCTCGAGGTCGCCTTCGAGAAGACCCGTCGTGACGTCATTGACGCGGACGGTGATCACCGGCGGCGCGCCCTTCACCGCCCGGAGCTCCTCCATGGCCTGGCGGACCATGGGTCGTGCCTTCTCCTTCATGTCGGGGGCGACCGAGTCCTCGAGGTCGAACAGGGCGGCGTCGGCCCCCGAGTGGGGCGCCTTGGCGAGCATCTTCTCGTTGCTGCCCGGTGTGAACAAAAGAGAGCGGAGCGGTGTCGATGGGTCTGGTCTTGCCATGGCGGTTTAATACTCCAGTTGAGATAGGTCCATTCTTTCGAGCGCCGCCCGGATCGAAGTGGCGAATCGTCCCGCGGCCATGCCGTCGTTCGCCCGGTGATCGAACGTGACGGCAAGTGTCATCATGTGACGGGCGGCGTACCCGCCGCCCGGGAGCGCCACGACCCGCGGCGCAATGGCTCCGGTCCCGACGATGGCGACTTCGGGTGGATTGATGAGCGGATTGCCGGAGATCGCCC
>CAMYJL010000246.1 GCA_947258645.1 uncultured Nitrospinota bacterium | reverse complement strand
AGATCGAGAAAATGCGCGCCGACCTGCGCCTCGCCCGCGTCAGCGCGATCGAAAAGGGCAAGGCCGTCCTCACACCAGAACAGCGCGACAAGCTTTACAGCCTTCTCAAGCAGCGGGCCGAATCCGCACGCGGCGGCTGGAGCGCTGAGGGGCATGGGCATCACGACATGGGCCTCGCCCCCCATGGCGGGTCGAGGCATTTTTAGGTCGACACCCGCGGAAACGAAAAACGGGCCTTCCGCCATGGTAGGCCCGTTTT
The DNA here is from genome assembly GCA_947258645.1 of uncultured Nitrospinota bacterium. Classification (GTDB taxonomy): domain Bacteria; phylum UBA8248; class UBA8248; order UBA8248; family UBA8248; genus CAMYJL01. The sequence goes on along the minus strand of CAMYJL010000246.1, from coordinate 6,218 downwards.
TTTAAAAATGATTTTACAAGATTCCGAACTCTTAGTGACGAATGGCCAGCTATTCCTTTGCTCCAGAAATGATAAATCCCGCCAGATTGAATGGCCACAAAAGATAAGGGGGTGGCATGATCTCCCCTGGAGATGGCTGATTTCTGGTCCGGCCCCGGGTACCAAATGCATTGTTAGCCTGGATTTCCCATTCGGTCCATCGAGCCTATCGGCCCAGGAAACGCCAGTAGTTCTGAAACACCACCGTCGAAAGAATCCACCCCAGCGGCACGTTCACCACCACACCCATCGTGAAGGCCCAGAAGGGTTTCATTCCGAATGTGAGCAGATCCTTGAAGCGTGTTGAAAGCCCGATGCACAGGAAACACAGGACGAAGGCCCACGACCGGAGTTTCTTGATGGGCGAGATCGCCTTGGGAGTGAGTTCGCTTTCCTCCCAGTCCGATTTGTGATGCAGCTGCTTGAGCGCAGCCCGCTGATCAGCCGTCGTTGCAGCCGCGCTCAGTTGGGTGAGGTTGGAAAGGCTCATTTTCCCCCGGAAGGTAATGACGCCCTCCTCGGGCACATGGCGGAAGTGCCCGGCCAGCGCGGATGGCACCTGGAAAGTGCGAAAATCTGCATCGTAGAGAATCCGCTCGGCTTTGCCTTTGAAGGTACCTTTGAGCGAAGCCACCCCCAAATGGTCTGCAGGCGCACTCACCGCGATCGCGCTCATCATCCCAGATGATCCCCGCGCCCACGGTTTGGCCGCCCGCGCTCTTTTCCCAAATGGCGACCGAGATGATCGAGAGGAGCAACCCCCAGATGCCGATCCAGATGTCGCGGCCGATCACCTTGATGAGGGTGTAGGCGTGAATGGGGGTATCCCCGTGGCGTGCGGCCACCTCGGCCGCGACGGCAAAGCCCGCACCGTCAGCGTACTGGGCGTTGCCTATCCAGGCCCCCGCCTCGCCGGGGGAGATGACATACCACGGCGCGCCGGCGGGCACGGCGCCTCCCTCGGGAATGAGGAAGCGCAAAACGAACACCAGCGCGAAGATCATGACAATGGCCCAGACCGATACGATCCCGATTCCGATGGCGATGTGGTCTTTGTCCGCGCGCACGGCTCCGCCGACGGCGATCGAGGCGGAGACGCCGCAGACCGCTCCGCCCGCGCCGAGCACGGCACCGAAGCGTTTGTCGAGCCCAAAGATACGGGTAGCCGTGAAAAATATGGTGAGGAATGTCGCGATCGAAACGATGGTGGCCTGAATGAAGGCCAGCCCGCCCGCACGGGTGATCAGGGTGAGAGGCAGCGTTGCGCCCAGGAGCACGATACCCGTTTTGATATAGTACTCCGTGCGCATGGCGGTCTTGAGCCACTCAGGCACGCGCACAGCGTTAGAGAGGATCAGCCCCACGATCAGGGCCAGCAGCGGCGCACCCAAATGCGCCCGCTTCATCTCCTCCCACGAGGCCAGGTAGAAAACAGCGAGGGAACCCAGGAAGATGAGAACAAACCCGGGGACGAACTCCTTCAGGTTTCGTCCCATGATGGCCATGCTCAGTGCGAACGAGACGAAAAGGCCCGCGAAGATGGCCAGATAGCCCAGGCCGTTTTTCGCCAGGTCGGCCACGATGCCTTCGGGGCCGCGCCAGGTGCCCGGCGTGACCGCGTAGGTCTTTGGGAACAGGCTCCCCATGCCGAACGCCGCCACCGTGACCACAATAATCAAAAGCCCCAGCCAGACCGACCAGTAGTCTTCGGTCTGGAGGAGCTTCGTCCGCTTCCGCCAAGGTTCTTCCACCATGGCCCCCTCCTCCCAATCGCAAAGGCTGGACGATCGCAGACGCAATGCCACCTTTGCTTCTGGTGCCGGAAAAGGCCTCCGATAAAACCACCATATCATCGATGTGGCGCGGGAAAAAGGGACGGGGAGCGCGGGGTGCAGGCCCGCCTGAAAACGGTTCTCCCCCCTCGCCTGACGGCGAGACCTTCACGGTGCTGCCCCTGAGATCGCTTGTATTCACCGACCTCCCTCCGAGAGTTGCTCCTCTTCCTGTAGAGTCGTGGGCAGCTTGCGTTTCGGGTCTGGCCCCTATGCGGACAAAACGGCGGCACACCCAAACAAAATCAGCCCCACCCCAGCCAACCCGGGCCAGGGCAGGGCTTTTGATAACTCATCGAATACTTTGAAAAACCCTGGAAACCAAAGGGCCTGTAGTCCTCTTTCAATTCTGCTTCGTCCGACTTAAAATTCCTTGGCCGGAAGGCCGTGCCGGTTCGGGTCCGGCCCCGGGTACCGGTTAAATCAGGGAATTTGATTATCGCGGCCTTGTGGAGTTGAACCGGAGGGGGGCGGTTTTGTCATCCCGTTCCTTTTTCGCTCCGACCACTCGAAGGCGCCCGCACTTGTCCATGACAAATTGCGCATCTCGGCGATAAAACGGTCATGATTTTTTACGTAACGTGTTGATGAATGATTTGAGAGGCGAAAAATGGTTGACATGAGACTGACGGACGAACAGTTGGAGCTCCAGAGCCTTGTGAGGGAGTTTTGCGAGAAGGAGCTGCGGCCGATTGCTGCCGAATGTGACAGGAAATCCCAGAGTGATCCTGCGGGGTGCTTCCCGGTAGAGGCCCTCAAAGCGGCGTCAAAGCTCGGGCTGCGGACGCTCGGGCTTCCCAGAGAAATGGGCGGAAGGGACATCGACACCCTGACCCATTGCATTCTTCTGGAGGAGGTGATGGCGGTCGAGCCGGGGTTCGGCGCCATGTTTCACCAGGTCTGGCGGCTGGCCCAGCATATCAGCCGGGTGGGGACGGAGGAGCAGAGGGAAAAATATCTCATCCCGTTTGCCGAAGATGACACCTGCCTGATCTCGATTGCGCAGACAGAGCCGGGGTCTGGAACCGACAACACGTTTCCCTATCGAGGCGTGGATGGCGGAATCAAGCTCTCCGCCGTCAAGGATGGGAACGAGTGGGTGCTGAACGGAACAAAGCATTTTGTCGCCTGCGCATCCACCGCCAGGATATTTATCGTCATCGGCAGGACCGAACCCGATTTGCCGGCCCCCGATGGCGCCACCCAGTTTCTCATGTGGCGGGACACGCCGGGGTTCAGGGTGGGCCGCACCCACGACAAGCTGGGCGGGGCGCTTCTCATGAACGCCGAACTCATTCTGGAAAATGTCCGGGTCCCGGAATCGGACATTCTGATGGGAATCAACGAGGGATTTTCCGACAAGGCGAGGCACTATGGAAGAGGCGCACCGATGGTCGCCACTTTCGGCCTGGGAACCGCCAGGGGGGCTTACGAGGCGGCCCTCGCTTATGCCCGCGAGACGGTTCGGCAGGGAAAGCCCCTCATCCAGCACGATCCGATCGCCATGCGCCTGGCCGATATGCTGACATTGATCGAGGCGACGAGAAGCGCGATCTGGCGGGCGGCATGGGGATCGGACAACCGGGAGCACTACCTCCAGCGGGATGCGGCCGTCTCCAGCTACTTCAGTACCGTTTGCGCGAGGACGGTGTGCGAAAGTGCCATGCAGATTTTCGGTAAAGACGGCTACCTGCGGAATTTTCCGGCGGAAAAATACATGCGGGACGCCCTGATGACCAACCACATCAACAACACGGTGGACGTCAGGCTGCTCAAGATCGGCAGAGCCCTTGCCGGTGAGCTGGTGTCCCCACTCTAGAGAGAAAAGCCGGAATCATTACTCCTTCAACGAGAGGGAAGCTTTCATCATGGTGAATTTCATTCTTACCGAGGAACAGGCTGCTCTGAAGGAATTGTGCCGGAGTTTCGGGGAACGCCATCTCCAGCCGATTGCGGATGAACTTGACAGAAAGGCGTCCGAGGACCCGGCGGGGCCGTTTCCCTGGGATGCGTTGAAGGCTTTTTCGTCCCTGGGGCTGAAGAATTTACCGCTTCCCGAAAAATGGGGCGGAGCGAACATGAGCGTGCTGACCCACTGCGTATTACTGGAAGAGCTCATGACCGTAGAGGCCGGTTTCGCCGCCGCTGTGCACCAGGGGTGGAAACTGGCGGGGCTTCTCGTCGAGTGTGGAACGGAAGAGCAAATTTCAAAATACATTCCCATGTTTGCAGAAGACGATACCTGTTTGTTGGGGGATGGGACGCTGGGTCCCATTTCTTTGCCGGAGGATCTTCGCCTGTCTGCTACGCGGGAGGGCGCCGGCTGGGTGCTCGACGGAAAAAAACGCTTCGTGGCCTGCGGGCCGCTGGCGAAACTTTTCATCGTTGATGCTCTGTCGAACAGCGTGGCTCACGGTTCGGGAGAAACGCAAACCTTCATCGTCCCGAAGGATGCCCCCGGGGCCCGGTTGGGAGAGGTCCACGACAAAATGGGGACGAGGCTTTTACTTGAATCCGAACTGGATTTTGAGAAATGCCGTGTTTCCGGGGAGGATGTGTTGTCCGATGGCGGAGGAAACGGATCGGGGGCGAAGAGCCGGTATTTCCGAAAAATCGCTCCTACGCTGGGCGCGTTCGGAGTGGGTATCGCCCGAGCCGCTCTTGAAAAGACCCTCGAACATACGCTGGAGCGGGTCCAGGGGGGAAAACCCATCTTTGAGCACGATATCGTTTCTATCCGCCTCGCCGAAATGAAAGTCAATGTCGATGTGGCCCGTGATCTGGTCTGGAGGGCCGCCTGGAATGCGGAGGATCAACTGGGTCACGATCCCAGGCTTGGGCTTGCTTCTGCTCTGTTCGCCTCGAGGATGGCGCCCCGCGTCTGTGACGCCGCCATCCAGCTCTTTGGGGGCTATGGATTCATGCGCGATTACCCGGTCCAGAAATACTGGCGGGACGCGCTCATGTGTCTCTTCCACGGGGAAACACACGACACGGCCCGATTAAAGCTCGGTAGGCTCATGGAAACCGAACAAATCTAAGGGAGGGGATAACATGCGCGCAATGGTGCTTTATCAGTTTTCAAGCCCTCTCCAGATGGCGGATCTTCCCGACCCCCAGGCTGGGCCGGATGAAGTGGTGGTAAAAGTACGGGCCTGTGCTCCGGACATGCTTGATGTCAAAACGCGGGCCGGACAGTCGAACGTGACGCTTCCCCGTGTCCTCGGGCACGAGATTGCGGGGGAGATTGTCGAAGCCGGCGCGACGGTCAAAAACGACCGCATAGGAGATCGGGTTGCCGTCTACGACTATCTGAACTGTGGCGCCTGCGAATTCTGCTGGAACGGAAGGGAGACGCTTTGCCGGAACAACAGGGGCATCGTGGGGCTGGCGATTGATGGTGGCTTCGCCGATTACCTGAAGGTCCCTGGGAGAAATGTGCTTCCCATCCCCCCGGATGTATCGGACGAGGCGGCGACGACGCTCGTGAGTCCGGTCTCCACTTCCCTCCACGCCCTGCGAGAGCGTGCCCGGGTCACGCCCGGCGACTATCTGCTCATCGTAGGCGCGGCGGGCGGCGTAGGCATCCATATGGTGCAGATGGCGCAGCTTTTCGGGGCGAGGGTCGTCGGGGCGGATGTTTCCGACGAAAAAAACGAAAAGGTAAAAAAATACGGTGCCGAAGCCGTCGTCAACACCACCGAGAGACCGTTCGATCCCTCTTTCGACGAGGCCGTCATGGACAGCACCGGCGGAATGGGTGTGAAAGCGGCGATCGATCTTTACGGCTCGTCCGAGTCTCTCGCGGCCTGTTATCGCTGCCTGGACACCGGGGGAACTCTCGTGCGGATTGGCTCCCGGGTCGGCGATCGGCTGGAGATTAATCCCGAGGCCCTCACCATGAAGGAGGTCATCCTCACAGGCTGCCGCTACAACACCAAGGAAGAGTTTCATAAATCGCTCGAACTGGTGAGAGCCGGGAAAATCGAGCCGGTGGTATCGTTTTCGTTTCCCCTTTCCGAGGTGAATGAAGTCCTCGACCAGATCGAACAGAACAAGGTCTTTGGCAGGGGAGCCTGCATTTTATAGAAGGGGAAAAGATGTCCGGCATCAGCCGAATCTCGGTCATCGGGGGGGGATACGTGGGTCAGGGCCTGGCGATCCAGTTTGCCCGCGGGGGCTACGAGGTGTCCCTGTACAACAGGACGCGGGAGAGTTCTTCCTCGGCGATGGATCGGGTGGCGTTCTTCCTCCGCCTGTTCGAAGAGAACGGCCTGTATACCGGCGAACAAGCCCGGGAGACGCGCGCGCTTATCCACCCGACGATCGACTTCGAGGAAGCCGCCG
>CAMYJL010000245.1 GCA_947258645.1 uncultured Nitrospinota bacterium | reverse complement strand
AACATCAAGATGCCCGCCTTCATCACGCGCGCGCTCCTGGACGAGCTCAAGAAGCGGGTGGAGAAGGGCTGGGACGAACTCACCGAACAAGTGGGCGTCACGCTTCCGGCATAGTTTTTTCAGCCAAACGCACCCACGCCCCGCCTTGAGCGATCAAGGCGGGGCGTTTTTTTTGTTGGTCCCGGCGAAAACTCGCGAACCCATCCTCCATCAGCATCTCCAGGATATTTTCTTTGGTTGCCGACTTAAATTTAATGCAATACAGTCCACCTACATACAAAATATTTTATTTCGCATCCGTTTCTCGAACTTAACGGATCGCCATTGCGGAGGGAGGGAGCTATGCGAATGGAGAGGAAGTTGAAGACATGCGCCACGCTGTTTGCCGCGTTGTTCTTTTCGGCGGGGTGTGGCCAAATCCGGGATGCCTATAAGGTTGATCGAATTTTTTATCTCTCCGATGAAACCAAACCTCACATGCAGGCCGGTGATGAAAACTTCCTGGGAATGCGGGAGCTCGAAAAGCCAATCGATATTTCGAAGTATTACTTTCCCGGAGAGCCTACGCCTGCGGGAGAAGACAAGCCTGCGGAAGAGGCCAAGCCTGCAGGAGAAGACAAGCCTGCGGAAGAGGCCAAGCCTGCAGGAGAAACCGAGCCTTCGGGGAAACCTCAGTCTGCGTACCAGCAGGCATTGGCTTCGGGACCGAAAGGACAAAAAGCCCGCAACAGATTGCAGGAAGAGTTGATGGCCGTCTCGGACCGGGTGTGCGAGCAGCACAAGGGCGATATCGTCGCGAACGCGACACAGACGAACATCTTTTTCAAGGGCCTGGCGGCGGGCCTCTCGGGCGCCGCCGCGACGTTCGTCTCCCCCCTTGCCACATATTTGTCCGCGGGCGCGACCGCCAGCCTCGGGGCGAACGCGCTCGTCAACGAGCAGATTTATCAAAAACTATTCGTGGGCGCGATCATCCGGGGAATCGACAAGGGACGAGAACTCAAAAACAACGAAATCAAGATCAAGCAGCGCAAGGAGACAGCCGAGTACAGCGTCAGCGCGGCCCTCCGGGATGCGCAGGACTATCACCACCGCTGTTCGTTTTATGCGGGCCTGGTCGTGGTCAATCAGTCGGTGGAGCAGGCGGGCCCGTCCGGCTTCGAAATACAAATCGCCATCGATTTCCTGGAAAAACAGATAACGCAAATTACCAAATTGCTAAAAATTGCCAAGGCAGACCTTGTGAACCTCGGTACGCCGACCGCCCAAAATAAGGCGGCCATCGCTAAAAAGAAGGAGGAAATCGCAGGCCACGAAAAAACGTTGGCTGCGCTGAAAAAGCAATATGACGATAAAATAGTTGAGTTGGAGCAGGCAAAAAAGAAATAACCCACGGCCCGAGCCGCACGTCACGGTGCCGGCGGCTCCAACGAGAACGTCAAGATGCCGCCTTCATCACGCGCGCGTTCATGGACGAACTCAAGAAGCGGGTGGAAAAGGGCCGGGACGAGCTCACCGAACAAGAGGGCGTCACACTCCTGGCGTAGTTTTTTTCAGCCGAACGCACCAACGCCCCGCCTCGATCATCCGAGACGGGGCGTTTTTTGTGCGGAAGGGGGGGAATCTCCCCTCTCTCAGCGGCGCACGCCCGCGTGGTGCTTGTGATGCGCCCCGCAGGGGCATGCATTCGAACTGAGATCGACTACCCCGCCCCGCCGGTGGATGCGGGTCCGCGCGGCAAAGCCGGAGACCAGGCGGGCGAGCTCGTTCGACCCGCAGGACGGACACCGGGCCTCATGAGCGTTTCCGGTCAGGATTCGCTCGAACACTTCGCCGCACGTTTCGCAACTAAACTCATAGATCGGCATCGCGCTCTCTCCTAGATGGGAATCTCGGTGATCTCTTTCACGGGCCATTTGGAGAGGATCTCCACACCGTTCTTCGTGACGTGGATGACCTCCTCGATCCGGACGCCCTGGCCCTCGCCGTCGCCCTCCTGGGTCTCGATGGCGAAGCACATGTCTTCTTCGATGACCATCGGGTGATCGAGCGAGCAGCCGCGCCAGACCATCGGGGGCTCGTACAGGGTGAGGCCGATGCCGTGCGCCCAGTTGTTGCCCGCCGTCTGGTCCTCGTGGACGACGCCGATGTCGGCCCAGACGTCCGGCCCGGCCGGCCACTTTTCGGCGACTTCCTTGGTCGTGACGCCGGGCTTGATGAAGTTGATGGCCTCGTAGAGCCAGTCGTAGGCGCGCTGATAGGCGTCTTTTGTCGCCTGGGAGGGCTCGCCGATGCTGAAGGTGCGGTAGTAGCAGGTTTTGTAGCCGTTCCAGGAGGTGTTGTAGACGTCCATGTAGATGACGTCGCCGGGGTTGAGGCGGCGGCCGGTGAAGTGGCGCAGGTTGGGCCAGGTGTAGGGCCCCGAGGTGCAAAAGACGCCCGAGTGCACTTCGCCGCCGTTGGCGTAGCAGGCCTTGAAGACTTCGCCGAGGACTTCGTGTTCGCTCACGCCGGGACCGGCGGTGTTGCGGAGGGCGGCGAACATGGCGTCCCCGACCGAGCAGGTGTTGCGGAGGCACTGGACCTCCTCGGGGAGCTTGTACTTGCGCGCGTCGAGCATGGCGAGGTAGCCGTCGCCGCTCGTCTTGACGCCCTTGGCCCCGAAGGCCTCGGAGATGTAGGGGTCGGAAAAGTCGAGGGCGAGGGTTTTCTTCTCCACGCCCATGCGCTTGAGCTCGTCGTAGATCTGGTCGACGAAGCGCCTGACGGCCGCCTCGTGGGCGCCCTCGCCCATGCAGCGGGCTATCCAGCCCATACCGGTGATGGCCCACTTGACGTTCCCCTTCGGGAGCCAGGGGGCGAAGCGCTCGGTGTGGTAGCCGATGTCGCCCTGCTCGTAGACGATGGGCTGTTCGTCGCCCTCGACGAGGAGGGAGTAGCGGAGGCCCGAGCTGGGGGTGGTCCACTGGGGGGTGTAGGTGCTGGTCATGTAGCGGGTGTTCCATTCGTTGAGGGAGAGGTAGGCGCCGATGTCCCTCTTCTCGAAAAGCTCGGTCTTCGCCCGCGCGAGGCGGCCCTCCCGGAGATTGTCCATGTTGATTCCCTGAATCCAGTCGGTGGATTGAAACGGATAGGACATGCCGTGCGCTTGGGTCATCGAGTTCCCCCTCCTCTCCCCAATTGACTGCTCGTGGAATGGCTTCGCGCAGATCGCCTGCGCGGTGGGATAAATGGGATAAAACGCCGTATGAAGCCGGGCGGGAAAATGCCCGGGAAACGATCAGAGATGATGGTGAATATAGGACTTTGATGTCCTTATTTCAACACAAATCCCAGCCTTCCCGGCTCCGGGCGATTTGGCGCCCGTTATTTGGCGCTTGCGCACTCGTTAAAGGGGCTAAAACCGGGTTTTTCCGGGCTCAAACCCCCCGTTTATCGCTCCACAAGATCACATGCAGCCGGGGGGTGAAGCGGAAGCCGCGCGCCAAGGCGACTTCGGCGAGGGGGAGGAGGCACCTATCCATGCGCCCGCTCCATACGGAACCCGTATTGACCAAAGATAAAGTGGTTCCCTATTTCTTCGAACGGATGAACTGAACGCCCCGAATCACACCCACACTATTTTCTTTGTTCGAAACGTCGAGGACGGTCCCGGCGTCGTGATACCAGCGCTCCCCTTTCTTCCGCACCACGGTCTTTCCGCCGTAGCCGTAGATGAATGTCCCCTCCGTCACCCAGAGAATTTCGGAAACCACCTTGAAGTTTTTGACCTCGGCCCCGGGGTCCATCTCGAAGTGGATGAATTGTGCCTTCTCAACCCCAGGCAGATCGGTTGGGAACGATGCAAGCACCTTGAAACGGACGGGGTTCTTCTTGGGCTCCGCTTTGGCACTGGAATCTAGGCCGAGAACTCCCGAGAGAACAACGAATACCGAAATCATGAAAACGGCGAGCGCAAATTTCTTCATGGTTCCTCCCCTCTTTGAGAACTGGGATAAAACGCCGTATGAAGCCGGGCGGGAAAATGCCCGGGAAACGATCAGAGATGATGGTGAATATAGGACTTTGATGTCCTTATTTCAACACAAAACCCGGCCCTCCCGGCTCCCGGGCGATTTGGCGCGCCTGGGCACCCGTTATTTGGCGCTTGCGCACTCGTTAAAGGGGCTAAAACCGGGTTTTTCCGGGGTTACACCCCCCGCTTATCACTCCAGAGGATGACGTGGAGGCGCGGGGTGAAGCGGAAGCCGCGCTCGAGGGCGGCCTCGGCGAGGGGGAGGAGGCGCTTTTCCATCTGCTCGAGCTTTTTGCCGCCGGGGGAGATGATGACGCGCTCGGGCGGGAAATCGGCGAGGCCGTAGCGTTCGAGCATGGCGTCAACCTCGGCGATCTCTTCGGTTTTGTGGAGGACGAACTTGAGATAGGGCTCTTTCACCTCATGGAGCCAGTCAAGGGTTTCAGGCTGCTTGTCATCGGGGATGGCCGCCGAGGCGAGCTTGGGCGAGACGTTCCACTGGTCCACCATGACCGCCAAGGTACCGGAGGGGGGGATGTAGCCCGAGGTCTCAACCTCGACGCGGAGGCCCTCCTTTTTAAGAAGCGCGATGAGGGGCTCGCAGGCGGGGCTCTCGAGCGGCTCGCCGCCGGTGACGATCACCTGACAGCCCCTTCGCTCCCGGCAGTAGTCGATGACTTCCTTCGCGGAGAGCTCGGCGACGGGTGGGCCCTCCCAGCTGTATTTCGTGTCGCACCAGGCGCAGCCGACCGTGCAGCCCATCAGGCGGACGAACACCGAGGGGCGGCCCAGCGTCGCCCCCTCTCCCTGGAGGGAATAGAACAGGGGGTCGGCCAGCGGGACGGAGAGCGCTTCCGCCGGGGGAAGAATTTCCGGTGTCGCGGATTTTTTTTCGGACATGGCTTCAGGGCGGACCCGGGATGACCCCGGCTAGCCGAGGGCGGCGGCGACGATGATGGCCACGCCGATGAAGATCGCGCCGACGACGATGCCCACGGCCCGGTTCTGATCTTTCGCCAGGGCGTCGTTCACCGAAAAAGGCGTGATCCACTCGAATATCTTATAGCCGATCATCAGGAGCAAAATGCCGACCAGCCCGTACACCACGGAGAGGATCAGCCCGGACGCGAGCCCGATGCGCGGGGCGCCCGCCTGCTGGGCATGGCCAAGCGCCGGGATCAACAGATTGGCCGCCAGAGCAGCAAAGCTTCCGAAGAACATCGCCTGAATCTTTTTCATCACATCCCACCTCCTCAAGGGCGAGCGGCCATCATCAACGACGCGCGCTCATCATGCGCAAGACAAAAAACAGAATCAGCGGAATGAACAGCATCCGCAACAGACCAAAACCGAACCCGCCGAAGCCGCCGAGCCCCATTCCCATGAGGAACGGGAAACCGAAGCCGCCGAAGCCTCTCCGGTAGCCGCTCCTCCCGCCGAAGCCGGAACGGCGGCCGAAAGACGACCTTTTCCCGAAGCCGCGAGAAAAGCCGCGCGAGCCCCGGAAGCCGAACGAGCGCCCGCCCCCGAAGCGCCGCGCTTCGGCATCGGCGGGAAACGCCAGCGTGGTCACAGCGAAGGCCCCCGCCGCCAGCGCGCCGGGCGCGAGAAGCCGGGGCGCGGCGGAATTCGCTCTTATCAGCACCGCCGACAGAACGGCGACCAGGAAAAACGCTTTATTCCACAAGGATATCTTGGCGATCAATGGCTTGGATTTCCCAGGCGCGGCGGGACGAGTTCGCTCTGGGGAGACCATAGCAAGAGCGGACATCATGCTCAAGGGAGGGATTTCCCCGGCATCTCGGTGTTGCTCCGTCCCACGGCGCATGTCCCCGCCGGGAAGGTCTTTATAAAGAACGCATTGTCGCGGCGGCGCATCTTTGATACATCTTCTCTGGCGCCCCCGCCCCCCAGGAGCCTGGATGTGACCCCCGAGGACGCCGAAAACCGGAAGGGCCGTAAAGTTCTCGTCACGGACGGCGGCGGGTTCATCGGGAGCCATCTGGCCGGGGAGTTCCCGCCCCTCGGGACGGAAGGATCGGCCACCATCAAAAAACCGGGCAGGTACCCTATCTGATGAAGGCAATCGTTCTGGCAGGCGGGCTCGGAACGCGGCTCCGGCCGCTCACGTTCGCGATACCCAAGCCGCTGGTCCCGGTCGGGGACCGGCCCATCCTGGAAATCCTCGTCGAGAACCTGAAATCGCACGGCGTCGAAGACATCTACCTCGCCGTGGGCTACCGCGCCGAGCTGGTCCGCACCTACTTTCAGGACGGCGGGAAATTCGGCGTCCGCATCCACTACTCGGAAGAGGAAAAGCGCCTCGGCACGGCCGGGCCCGTCCGCTTCGCCCGTGATCAGTTCGGAATCTCGGAGCCCGTCCTGGTCATGAACGCCGACATCATCACCCAGCTGAATTTCCGCGACTTCTATGAATGGCACCGGAAGCGGAAAGCCGCCATCTCGGTGGGCGTGAGATGGCTGAGCCGGTCCGTCCCCTTCGGCGTCGTCGAGATGGAGGGCGAGGAAATCCGCTCCATCGTGGAGCGGCCCAACCATTCGTGCCAGATCAACTGCGGCATATACGTCGTGGACCCCGACATTCTGGACCTCGTTCCGCCGGGCGAGGAGTACTACATGCCCGACCTCATCCAGGCAGCCATGAAGGCGGGGCGCCGCATCTGCGGATACGAGTTTCAGGAAAAATGGGTGTCTATCGACAACCTGGGAGACCTGGAGGAGGAGATCAAAAACATGGAGGGGAACGGCCCCGGATGAAATTCCTCTTCTGCACGAACGATCAGAGCTTCCAGCCCTCAAACGAGCCCTACGGTTTTTTCCTCGCCATTCAGTCCCTCGGCCATGAGGTCGAGGTCTTCTACTACCGGAAGAAAAGCTTTTTCTACTCCAACTTCCGCAAGCAGTGGGTCCGGTGGATGAACCGCCGCCTCGCGGAGAAGATCATCGCCGAAAAATTCGACGTTCTCCTCGTCCACCGGGGCGGCTACATCGAGGCCGCGACGCTGGAGCGCATCCGGCGGGAGAGCGGCTGCCGCACCGTCTGCTTTTTCCCCGACAATCCCTTCGGGGCCTACACGCCTCCCCTTCCCTTCGACCTCATCGGCGCCTACGACCTCTTCGTCACGAAAGACACCTACTTCGAGGAAGAGCTCACACTCTACGGATTCGATAACGTCGCCGCCCTGCCCCACGCCTACGACCCCTCGGAGTTCGAGGACGAGTTCACCGAGGAGGAGCTGGCCCCCTTCCGGGCCGACGTGGCCTTTTTGGGGGGCTATCACGCCTTCCGCGAGCGCATCTTCTCCCATCTCACGGACGAGGGGGTAGACTTCAAAATCTGGGGCCCCCGGTGGGTGCAGGCGACCGACCCGTGGATTCGCGAGCGGGTGAAGATGGAGCGCGCCCTCGACCGGGTCGAAAAGCTCAAGGTGCTCCGGGCGAGCAAAATCCTCATCAACCTTCAGCACGGCGCGGGCGCGATTCATTGGCCCGACGACAAGACTTTCCAGTACATCGGCGCCGGGGCGCTCACGCTCGTGAACCACCGCCGCGACATCGGAAAAATCTTCGAGCTGGGCGGGGAGATCCTCACCTACGCCTCGCGCGACGAGCTTCAGGCCCTTATCCCCCGCTATCTCGCCGACGAGCCCGCACGTGCCGCCATAGCGCGCCGGGGGCGGGAGCGCGCCCGCCGGGACCACACCACCGCCCGCCGCATCGGGCAGATTCTCGATCTCCTCCGCGAGCGGGGCATCCCCCCGGGCGTCGGATAGCGTCCTTTCGCGTCCTTTTGCGTCCTTTCGCGCCCGCCGCGACCAGCACCAGGAAATTCGGGGAAATGCCAGGAAATCCGAGCGGCCGCTACGCCGCGTTCGCCAACCTCCCAATCGGGGAACTGACTCCTCAAAAAAACCGAACCCTCCGCGCGCGGTATCCGCTCAAGTTCGGCTTCCACGCAGCAGTCGAAAAAACAATCCTCGCCGAAAGCCAATAACAAGATCCGAACCGGCTCGGCAGGAGAGATGTCTTTTCTGTATACATTCGATCCGGATCAATCGAACGGAAAAAGATCTCCTGCATCTCCATTAAAAAAAAACTAAAAAAAACAAAAAAAATGATAGCTATTCAGATTATATCGTCCTAAATTTCCATTCATTCATGGTCCGGGGTTTCGACTGAACCCCACCCTCCCGTTTTTGTCTTCGGTCCAGCGAGCGGATACTGCCGCCTTTTCTTAAAACCGTCCGAGCATTGGCGTTGCCAGTGCGTGAAGAAGGATGGGGGTGAACGGATGAGTTCGCGTTGATGGGAGAGCGATTTTCTCTCATCAATCACAGTTTTTCCGCTCACGATGAAGTTCCTCTCAATTCCGTCCGTTGCTGGGGAAAGGGGGCAGTGTGCGCCTCGCCCATAGCAGGATCGGCCGTTCGAAAAAGCCCGCGAATGCCGGAACAGAGGCAAACTCCGGAAACTACCCAGTCAAGCGCGGCCACAGCAAAAACAACGGCGAACGGGAAAAGCGGGCAGGACGTCCACGCGCCCGTATCCTTCTTTGGGATGAGTTCCCGAGAAGGCGGAAAAACACCGGAACGCAACAGCCGCTCTTCACCTCAAAAAAATCCGCAAATCGGTCCACACCAAAGCGCCCATTCTCCGTGAACACGGGAGGGAAAAAAGGTTTTGCACCGTAACCTTTTTCCCATAGCTGGAGGATCTATATGGAAACCATACCGCGAAGATGAAAACGGGAACCAAATCCCAGCAGGAAGTTTCTGAGCTATCACTAAGAGGAATTCAGAAATGCATAAAAAACGGTTTTTAAGCGCCGTCCTCGCAATTGGAGTGGCGGTTGCGCTTGCGGTTTCACCGGCGTTTGCCGGCGGCCTGGAGGTTTTGTCGGACGCGGAGCTTCAGGAATTGACAGCTTCCAACGCCGGTGACTTTGGTTGGGGCTGGAAAGAATCCAATTCCAATATGAACGGCGTCCAGCTGAACGGCAATTTCCAGGGAGAGGCCAAGGCCCTCAACATCAATAACGCGAACCGCAGCGCGAACAATTTCCAGACGAACATTTTGACCTCGGGAAATGACATCGAAGGGTTTGTCTCGCAGTACAACAAAGTCATCGACAGTCAGCAGTACGTCGGACTCGGTTCGGGCGGTGGAGACTTCGGCCGTGTATGGGGACATGGAAATTCCAACGTGGGCGGCATTCAGGTGAATGGCGACGCACAAGCGAATGCCCATGGGCTCAACATCGCCAACACCCACCGCAGCGCCGACAACTACCAGTTCAACCTGCTGAAATCCGGTGGCGAAATTAGCGGGATGGTCTTCCAGACAAACAAAGTCATCGACAGCCAGTGGTATGTGGGCGGCGCCAACAACGCGCAGACCAACATCCTCTCGGCCGTGGACTTTGATGGCTATGTGCTTCAGAAAAACAAGGTGGACTACAGCCAGCGTGACGTAGGCAACGGTTCAGGCGAAGGCGGTTCCGCCTG
>CAMYJL010000244.1 GCA_947258645.1 uncultured Nitrospinota bacterium | reverse complement strand
GGCGATAATCCGGGGTTCAAGCCGTGGTCTTATTCCAGCCGGAGAGACCGAACAAGACCGCCATGACGAGATACCCGCCCGCGACGGCGGGGGCCTTGCCCCATCCAAAGGGACTCACAACGCCGCCCGGCGTGAGCTCCCAAGCGTGGATCACCCCGAGCCAGCTCAGGAGCGCCGCCGCGAGCGCCCAGCCAGCGGCCCGCCCGTGCCGCCGGTCAATGAGCGCTGCCGCCATCGCGGCCAGGATCATCGACGAGAAAATAAACCCGCGCTCGAGCGTGATCATCCCCTGCAGGTGAAAACCCGTCTTCAGAAACGCCTCTACACCGACCTTGTACAGGTTCAGCCCAGCCGCGCGCAGGGCAGACTGACTCATGAGGAGCCCCCACGCGGCGAGCGCGGGGAGAAACCCGATTGCGACAGCGGGCGCGTGCCGGGCGGGCGTTGCCTGGAACGCCTGGGACACCATGATGATTCCGATCCAGAGGAGGATGGCGATCGCCGCCTCCTCGGGCACCAGGCTGTTCAGGGTGGCGATGGAACCCGTCAGGCAGAGGGCGGCAATGGCAACGCCATTCATCGTGCTGTAGCCCGAGCGGGCGCCCAGCGCCTTCCAGCCCGGATGACCAATGTAGATCGTGGTGGGAAAGCAACTTCCGAAAAAAGCGGCGAGGATGGAGCCGCCGCCGTTCACGGCCAGCGAGCTCCCAGTGTCGAAGCGGTCGCCCGCCGCCTCGGCGCTCTCGAGGTTCATAAGGCTCCCCACCAGGTTTATCAGCCCCATCGGAACCGAGATCGCCAGATAGTCCCACATCAGAGGGCCCGACATCGCCTCGATCAGAGAGCCGACGACAGGAATCGGCGGAGCAATTCCGGCCGGCGAGGGAACCCCGCCGGGGAAGCCGTAGAGGGAGATCGACATCATCGTCCCCGCGGCGACAGCGATAAGGCCGCCCGGAATCCCGAAGGGAAACCGTACGCGGGAAAAATACTGGAGCAGGATGATCCCGAGCGGGATCATGGCGACGAGTGGCCGCTCCCAGATTTTCAGGACGAAATCCATCGAGATGAACGTCACGGCGATGCCCGCCAGCGCCGATAATAGCGCGGCGCGCGGCGTCACCCGCCGGACCCAGTTCGCCACCAAAGACCCGCCTGCCTCGATCACGCCGCTCACGAAGCAGGCCGCAACCCCGGCGCGCCAGGCAGCCTCGGCGCTGCCCGTCGTGATCTTCACGGGAAGCATCACGAAAAAAACGAAGGCGAACAGACTGACGGTATTGATGCCGTAAGGAAGAGCCGTAACATCATCCCTCCCCTTCCGGACGGCGAGGCGGCGCGCCTGCCAGGCGTAGAACAGGTTTCCGCCGAGGATGCTCAGCGCCGCGCCGGGCAGGACTTGACTGAAGATGAGGGAGTCGGAAAACCCGATAACCCCCTTGAGGAGAGAGACAATGAGGAGCAGCTGGACGAGGTTGTCCATCCACAGGCCGAAGAAGCCATCGATGTCGCCCTTCACGAACCAGGGAGCCCGGGGAGCATTCACAAACCAGTTATCCTTATAAATAAAATGGTCATCTCAACCATTTGCATCCTACCGTGGCAAATTTTTCGAATTTCCGCCACAATCGTGGGGTTAATTCCATGACCCCTACAACCCGATACTCCACCAGGAGGGATATAATGGAAGCGGTCAAGGTTTACACTCGCCACGGCTGATACACCTGTGCGCGAACGAGAGAGTTCCTCTCGTCGAACGGTGTCCCCGTTATCAACCGCGATTGCACGAACGATCAGGAGGCGATGGCCGAGCTCGCCGCGCTGGGAGTGAAATCCCTTCCCGTGTCCGTGCGCGGGGACAAGTTTGTGGTCGGCTACAACGTGCAGGAGCTATGCGAGGTTTTCGAGATTGAAACCAAGGGGAGCGGCCCGCTGCATCCCGACAAGATGATGGAGAGATATCGGCTGGTCTTCGGGGCGCTTCGGCGGGCGGTCAACCAGCTCTCGCTCGAACAACTTGACTGGATATCCCCGGGCCGGCCCCGCTCGATGCGCCAACTGTTATGGCACAGCTTCGAACGCCCTGTGCTCGGCATCGAAGCCTATGAGTCGGGCGAATACACCGAGCAGATGGTCCGCCGCTACGAAGAGCTCGCCCAGAACTATCGCACCACCTCGGACATCTGCGCCTACGGCGACAAGATTGAAGAAAAACTGGCCGAATTTCTCAAACACGGCGACCGGCTGGCCAAAAAGGTCCAGAGCTACATGGGCCCCATCACGGTGCACGAACTCCTCGAGCTGGCCCTCGGCCACGGAATTCAGCACCTCCGGCACGCCTATCACTATTTCCCGATGATGGGCATCGCACCCGACCGGCCCCTCGACCCGAAGGAGTACGCGGACGTGCCCGTTCCAGATGATCTTTTCTGATAAAACCGGGGTGGGGAAGGAAAAATCTGAAATCGGCAATGGAGCCGCGTACGACCAAATGCGGTTCAGCGCGCCCGCCGTTTCGTGCGCTTTTCTTCGTACATTTTGATGTCGGCCTCGTCGATAAGCTCTTCGATCGAAACCGGCTTTTTCGGATCGAAATGGGCAAGGCCGATGCTTAACGAAAGTTTTTTGCTTGGCGTCCTACGGGCATTGTAGGCGGCAAGGCGCTTTCGAAGGCGAATGGATATCTGATCCCCGCCAGCGCTTTTTCGCTGGGTTTCAAAAGCCAGAATAGCGAATTCATCGCCCGCGTAGCGGCCGATGATGTCTGGCTCCCGGACGGTTTTCTGAAGGATCTTCGCCGTTTCGACCAGGGCCTGATCGCCTTCGACGTGACCATGACTGTCATTGATGTATTTGAGGCCATCCAGATCCAGAAAGAATAACGTCATGCTCCACTTTTTCCGCCTGGCCAGGCTCAGCTGCCGCTGCGCTGTTTTCAAAAACCCCCTTCGGTTGAGCAATCCCGTCAGGGGGTCCAGGTCCGAAAGTGCTCTGAGCTGCTCTTCCCGTCTGACGCGATCAGTAACTTCGTGAATGCTGACGACGGAAATCCTCTCCCGCCCCCATTTCACCTCACAGGCCAGCACTTCGGCCACCCGGTTTGTCTGTCCGCTGCCGGGAAGACTGACCTCTTGCGGGCGGCCGGGATCAAAAGGCAAGGGAAACTTCTGACCGATCAGTTTATTGGCCTTGGTTTTGAGAAGAGCCTCGGCCGCGGAATTCATGTAGCGGACAACGCCTCCACGGTCGACGGCAACAACCCCATCCGGACAATTGTCCAAAAGTAAAAGTTCCATCCCGCCCAAACCGGTTTCCAGGGGAGTCTTCCCGGACACGGCCGAAACAGGGGATTGTCGGGATACTTTCTTCGCCACCCGTTTCGGTGCCGTCCGTTTCGGCGATTTGCTTTTTTTTCTGGCGCCGGAGGTGGCCATGAATCTCAGTCCTTATCCGCCCGATCAGGCTCCGCCCTGGGTGATAATCTTGTTGGCGAGAAGCAGGAAATCAAAAACCGGGCCAAAATTCGGATCCTCACTGTTGAATTCCACTCCAAATGAGGTGTCATCCTGAAGCTCGATGTCTTTTCGCACCGTCGCCTTGAGTTTCTCGGCGGATGTTCCATCGGGAAGCTGAAAGCTCAAAAAGACTGTGTCAAAGACATCCATTTTCAGATTTTTCGGCAACCGGACGATTGCGCCGCTGGTACTCATATTCTGAATGGTAACGTCGATTTCCTGCGCGGATCCAGGAGGCGTTTCCATATCGCCCGATGCAACGATAGCCGTGGCAGAGATGTCGATATCCAGGCGAAATCCTTTATGGCCGGACATATCTTCCATGTCGTTCGGATATACGAGGAATAGATAGTTAAAGGGCTGCGACATGGAATGGAGAACATGGGTTGTAAAACCGTGCATCCGGCCGTCAATCATTCCGCGGCATACGACGGCCGCGTCTTTGGGAAGATTCACCTCATCGCCTTCATTGTTTGCGGTCGGGTAGGAGACAACAATGTATTCTCCCTCCACCCATCCCAGGACGCAGGAGTTGAGCCTCCGCTTGTCCAGGTACCCGATAATCTGGATGGGTTCTCCGACCGGGATCACAAACCACTCCCTCTCCGCCCGCATAATGGGCCAAAAACGATCTTAGCGAATAAACGGACGCCGCCCAATATCAAAATCCAAAAATCCATGCCGATCGGCGGCCTAATAACCCAAATCCTTGGCCGGCACATCCGACGCCACCTGGATCACCATCCCTTCGGTCTCGGACGGATCCAGGAAAATAATTTCATAGCCTCTCGGCGTGTAGGTACCGGGGCCGAACCCATCGAGAAATTTCGTTCCCTTTTCCTCAAAATGTTTTCCCGCCTTTCCCGTATCGGGCGTCGACAGGGCGATGTGGGAAAGGCACGGCCCGCCGTTTTTCTTGAGCATGTGCGTATAGTGATTGTCGGGATCGTAGGGCTCCATGATCTCGATCTCGACATCGCCCATCCGGAGAAAAGTCGCGTGCGCCCAACCCGTGTCGGCCACCTGAATCCGGTTCGGTTCGCAACCCAGCTTTTCGAGAAACAGGTTTTTGGTGCGCTCCATATCGTCTGTTATCAATCCAACATGATGAATTTTTTTAAACATCAGGAAATCTCCCTGCCGCAGATAAAAGGGGGGGCCAGTGGGCCATGTTTCAAAATAGTGTCGTGAAGCAGCACGAATTCCCCGAATATAACAGGATTCGGCATTGCCGCCGACGCTTTCCTCTACCGCTCGCCAAGGAAACGTTCCATCCTCGATCAATCTCCCGTGCATTTGCCCGCAAGGTGGCTAAAAATCAACGAAATTCATCTACTCGAACCGGAGAAAAATTTTCCCTTTTTATTCGGTAAAATTTTTTTGCGTCCAGTTACGGAATCCTACACTCTTCCCGGATCCCGAAATTGAGATAGAATTGTCTCATATAAATGGTAACCCAAGCGAGAAACAGAATGCGAAAAACCCGGTCTCCAACAGAGCGCTGCTCCGTTTTATTCCCTCAATTTTGAAAATAAATAATCGCTGAAAAATCAGACTTTTCGTAAATTCAAACCCTTGACATGCCTATATGCTCCCACTACTATCTTCTCATTCAAGCTCGCAAACTGATGATTGCCCGGGAGCGTAACAATACCTGCTTCAACGCGGGGAATTTATCTCAATGAGAATCCTCACCTAAAAAAAAGAGGGGAAGGGCGACCGCCTTTTTTCCATTACTGGCCCGAAAACTTTTCATTGTTGAAACAGGAAGATAGGAGGAATTACACGAAATGAACCGATTAGATCGCAGATCATTTCTGAAGGGCGCTGGCCTTATCGGCGGCGTCATCGCGGCCCAGGCTGCTCCGCCATTCCTGAAAGAAGGCCTCGGTGCCCGGCCGATCAAATGGGGCATGATCAACCCGACGACGGGTCCCTACGCCACCGAAGCGTTTGACCAGGTCGAAGGCGCACGTGCGGCCATCGATGACATCAACAAGGAAGGCGGCATCGACGGCCGCAAGGTGAAGTTCCTCTTCCGGGACGATCAGTTCAAATGGGACCAGGCCACCACCCACGCCCTGGATCTTCTGGACAACCACCGGATCGA
>CAMYJL010000243.1 GCA_947258645.1 uncultured Nitrospinota bacterium | reverse complement strand
CAACATTCGCCATCCTCCCCGGCTTCCGGCCGGGCGGGGGAGGAGGTGCGTCCGGTGGCGAAACGGCCCCGCTCGGCGGCCTCGCGGCACAGTTGAAACGGGACGGCGACCAGATTACATTATCCCCCTCTTTCGGCAGGTTCGCCGTGCGCCTCAGCGCCCGGCGCGTATTCATTAAAAGGAGAAGGAATGAACGTCCAGACAGAAACGAAAAAAAGATGGGCCCTGGTGGACTCGACCAAAATCGGGGTGGACAAGAAATACGAGCCGCCCCTGATTATCGCCTGGGGCGTGGACAGCCATTCGGTGGGCACGCAGACCATCACCATGGGCCGCACCATCATCCCCCCCAAGGGACGCAACCAGCGGCATTATCACGTGTGCGACGCCACTTTTTACATCGCCAACGGACCGCTTGTTATCTGGATGGGTGAGGAGAAGGAAGAACACACGGTCCAGACCGGCACGTTTGTCTATGCGGCGGCCGGAGAGATCCACGGTCTCTACAATCCGAGTGATGACAAAGACGCCGAGTTGATCTTCACCTACGGAAATTGCCCCAACCGGGACGCCGCGCGGACGATTTACGTGGAAGAAGCCTGGCAGGAAGAGGACAAGCGCGACAGTATTCCCGGGTAAGTACCTATAGATTAAAGTGCCCCGGATCAATAACGGCCGGCCCGAATGAACTATCGGGTCGGCCGTTTTGCTTGGCGGGTTTGGTTGTTCCGGTAACGCTTTTCTCCGGATTCAATTCAGCAGGGCGATCAGCTCGACAAGTTGGTGCCGGAGCGATTTGTCTTCCGGCGCGCGCCGGGCGGCCTGGTAGAGTTCGCCCAGTGCCTTACCGTGTTTTCCCTGCTTCAGGAGGATACGGCCGAGATTCAAGTAGGGAAAGTGCCTCGGGTCGTACCGCGGCGCGTCTTTCGCTTTTTCCAGCCAGCCGGTTGCTTCTTCGAACTCTTCCATCTGCATGAGATAGCAGCCGATATCGTTGTAGGGATTGCCGAATTCGGGGTCGACCTCGATCGCCTGATGGCATTCCTCGATGGCTTCTTCCAGGCGGCCCTGGATGCTGTACATCCATCCGAGGTAGGTATGGGCGTCGGCGGTCGGGCAATACGCAAGGGATTCCCTGTACAGTTCGATGGCTTGGTCGATGTCGTCGTTTTTGTGGGCCTCGCTCGCTCTTTCCAGGAGTTCGAGCGCCTTTCGCAGGTCCACGTTCACCCGGGCCTCTTCTTCGTATTTTTCTTCAAACGACATGGTGGGAAAATTTTCGTTCAATTGCTTTTCCTCCAGGGTTCTTTTGCTTCTGATGCGATGAAAAAAGTCACCAGCAAATGGTATCTCCCTCCCGGGGGTTGTCAAGAGAGGAAATTCAATTGCCACGATGAAAAAGAGAGGGGAGAGTCGGGAAAACCCAGAAAGTAAGGAGGTGTAAGGGTTTTTGGAAAACGGGGAAAAATTCCCCGGTCTTTTTTGGGGACCGGGGAATTTTACAATTTATTTGCAACCAAAAAAAATGAAAAGCTATTTTTTCTTTTTCTTCTTCTTTTTGACGCGATACGCTTTATGGCACTTGCCGCAGTTGGCGCCCACGGTTTTTACCCCGTTCTTGACCCCGGAGATGTCTCCGTCGGCGGCGGCAGACGCCAGAAGCTGGGCCGAGAGCACAAGGTTGCCGGCGATCTGATCGAACTCCGTTTTGGTTTGCCAGATTTTGAGCGTCGCGGTTGTTTTCCCGCCGAGAGTCTGTTTTTCAAATGCAGGGGGGATTTTACGCGCCAGCTTCGCGATGTCATCCGCCCGCCACTTGATCTGTCTGAGGGGACCGACTCCGCCGCCGGCCTGAAGAGCTGTCTTGATCAGTTTCATGTTGCCGCCCAGGCCCCGCATGATCTTCTTGCGGGCCTCGATGACCGGGTTTTTGACTTGTAAAATCTGCGCCATATCTTCTGTAAACAGCGTGCAGCCTCCGATGAGGCCGGTTGCGGCCAGCCCCAGCGTAAAATTCCTCCATGCCCGAACATTCCTCATATTTCTCCGCTCCCGATGAAGTAGTTGAGAATCTGAAAGACCCGAGGGCGGACTCCCACATCAGCCATTATTTATGACGGAAAATTTTCCCGATATTTTGTTGTACTCATCTGAAGGCGAGACGGAATATAGCACAATTTGATGAGACGGGCACAGATTCGATCCGGTGGGATATTGGCCAAGATATCCGCTTTTGAAGCCCTGCGGACGAGAAAATTCCGGCGAGGGAAAAATTTCTGACAGGAATCGTTTCATGCAAAGGCTCGGTAATTTGCTGTCTTCTCGTAGATTAGGTCGGGGGAAATGGGGTGCTCTCCGAATGAAACCGGGTCAGGACATCCCGAAGCGTTTCCCCCGAAATGATCGAGATGGACTCGCGCCACGGGAGCCACCGACGCGATCGTTCCCCGCGCTCCGGCCATTGGCCCGCTTCATGCTCGACGCGCATCCGGAACACGGAAACGCGGCACCATCCGCTTCCGATCTCGTATTCGTAAAACATGAACGGCCCGGATTCCACTTTGCCTTCCACGCCGGCTTCTTCCCAGGCCTCGGCGGCGGCGGCTTCGGCCGGGGTTTGTCCCGGCTCCACCCCTCCCTGGGGAAGAACCCATACCGGTTGAGAGGAACCAGCGGGCTGGCGGCCGGAGATCAACATGACCTCCGGCCCTTCTTTCCCCGGGCGCCAGGGAACGGCAGCGGCTTGTTGATACGCGGAGCGAGGCATGGCGGAAATTTGTTCGCCTAGGACAGGCGGATAGCCGGATGGTATTTCATGATGCGGTTCAGCTTTCTCCGCCGACGCCGAAGACTTCCACCAGATTCCCCGAAGGGTCATGGAAAAAAAGCTGCCGCATGCCGATCTTGTCGTTGAAGCCGTCCCGGACGGAGATGCCCGCCGATTCGATCCGGCGCTTGGCGGTGTCGAGGTCCCGGCCCCGGAACGCGAAGTGCGTTTCTCCCGCGCCGGTGCCGGGGATTTCCTTTCCGTTTGTCTTGCTGGACCTGAGCGTCAGGTGGAGCTGGGTCTCTCCCACCTGAAACCAGTGGCCGGGGTTGGGAAGGGGCGGGCGGTCCGTCTCGACCAGCTCGAGCAGCCCCGCGTAGAAATCGCGCGCTTCCTCGAGATCGTCCACGGCGATGGAAATGTGGTGAATGCCGTCAAACATGGGAAACTCCTTTCGCTTATGCCACAAACTCCGGCTCGGTCCGCTCCGGGATGATCCCGGCGTCGGCGGCGCGTCCGAGCAGCGTCCGGACGGCTTTTCGGCCCGCCTCGCCGTAGGTGCGCGTCCAGTCGTTCACGTACATGCCGACGAATGTGTCCGCCTTCTCGCGCGGCAGGTCGCGCGCGTAGGCCATGGCGTGATCGAGCGCCTCCTCCCGGTGGTCCAGGGCGTAGTTGATGCTCTCGCTCAGGATGCGGCTCACCTCGCGCACGGTTTCGGGGCCGAGGTCCTTCCGGATGACGTTGCACCCGAGGGGCAGGGGGCCCCCCGTCTCGTTTTTCCACCAGACGCCGAGATCCTCGACGAGGTGGAAGCCTTCTTCTTCGTAGGTGAGCTGTCCTTCGTGGATGAGCAGTCCCGCCGGGACGGCGCCGCTTCGAACTTCGTCCATGATTTTGTCGAAGTGCACGACGCGGTGGAGCGGCTCCGGGCCGCCCATGTAGAGGCGGAGCGTCAGGTAGGCCGTCGTCAGCAGGCCGGGAATGGCGATCTCGACCTCGCGGAGCTGCGCCGGGGCGATCGGTTTGCGCGAGATGATGACGGGCCCGTAGCCGTCCCCGAAGCTCGCCCCGTGCGGCAGGATGGCGTAGCGGTCCGCGATGTGGCAGTAGCCGTGAAAGCTCACCGCGCTGACCTCGTACTTGCCCTCGAAGGCCGCCTGGTTGAGCGTCTCGATGTCGTGCAGCTCGTGGACAAACTCGAAACCGCCCGAGTCGATCTTATCGTTCGCGAGCGCGTGAAACATGAAGGCGTCGTCGGAATCGGGGCTGTGCGCGACGCGGATGGTCTGGGGCATAGATGAACTCCATCAAACGAATGGAAAATAAAATGAACGGCTCCAAAGATTTAGGCCGGATCGTCCGTTCAGTCAATCATTCCAGAAAATCGATTCCCCCCCCCGGAACGTTCCCGTCGGCGACGCTGCGGATCAGGGCGCCGAGGAGGGCGGCCAGGGCCTCGAGGTCAGACTCGGCGAACATCTCGGCCGGGCTGTGGGAGTAGCGCCGGGGCAGATTGAGGTTCACGACCGGGAGGCCGCCCGGCCGGGACATGCTGAGGGTCGCCGCGTCGGTGAACGTGCCGATAAAAGCGTCCTCCTGAAGCGGAACACCCGCCGAGCGGGCCGTCTCGCGCACCCAGGCGATCATCCCGGGCGGGGCGATGTGGCCCAGGCGGCTCGCCGGGCTGTGGTCAAAGCGCCTGAGGACGGGCCCGGCGCCGATGCGCGCGCCCAGCGCGTCGTGGACGCCCTCGGGGCCTTCCGCCGGGACGTTGTCGAGGACAATGGCCAGATCCGGCTCCTTTCGGCCCACCGTTTTCGTCACGTCGAGGACGGCGGCCCCGCGCGCGCCGACTTCTTCCTGGACGCAGAAGGCCGCGCTCAGGCGGAGGCGGTCTCCGAGCGCTTTCGCGTTCAGGAAGGCCTCGGCGCAAAGGGCGCAGCCGGAGCGGTTGTCCACCGCCTTGGATTTCCACGCCCCGCCGCCCATCTCCTGGAACGGGCTGTAAAAGACACCCGGGGTGCCGGGGCCGATCCCGCGCCCTTGGACCGCCTCGCCGTCCACGGCCCCGAGATCGATCCACATCTCCGCGGCGGTGGGATGTTCCTGGCCGTGGAGGGATTGAAGGTGGCCGCTCCGCACGTTGATGACGCCCCGGTGGGGCGAGCCATCCTCGGCGAGAAGATCGACCTCCCGCGCCGGGAGGACGGCATCCGCGACGAGCCCGACTTTTTCAAAGCGGATCGCGCCGCCCGGCTCGACGTTCAGCACGACCAGTCCCACCTCGTCCATATGGCACTGGATCAAAAGATGGGGAACCGTGTCCACGGCCCGGTGCTGGGCGATGAGGTTTCCAAAGGCGTCCGTGCGCAGAACATCCGCCGCCGGCTTGAGGGTTTCGGCGATGGCGTCGCGCACGGCCCCCTCCCGCCCCGGCGGGCCGGGAAGGGCGCAGAGCCGTTTCATTCGGTCCAGAAGGGGGGAGGTCATCGGAACTCCTCAGTCTTCCACGATGGCGATGGCGCGAACGGGCGACGCCTCGGCGTCCATGATCTTGATGGGCAGCGCCATCATGAAGAAGCGCTCCCGGTCGATCTGGTCCAGGTTGTCGAGCCCCTCGATGAGGACGACGTCGTTCCCCAGCATGACGTGGTGCACGTAGAACTCGCTGGAGTCGAAATCGGTCCGGCGCGCGTCGTACTCCTCGAAAAAGTCGAAGGCGATGGCCTTGGGCTTTTGCTCCACGAGCCACTCGGCGGCGGACACGTCGATGAAAGGCGACTCGGTGTAGTATTCGAGCGTGCCGAACATTTTCTTGCCCCAGTCGGTGCGGACGACGATGATGTCGCCCGGCCGGCA
>CAMYJL010000242.1 GCA_947258645.1 uncultured Nitrospinota bacterium | reverse complement strand
GAGATCATCCAGGGAACGGATAGCGTCAAGATCTTTTCAATATTTAGAAGAAGGAGGTAATCCTCTCTATTGGCAGAACAGATGAACCGTCATTGAAAGCGGGGCGCGGGATCTCCAGGAGGAGGCTTCCGCGCCCCGTTTTTATCTTCCTTCTGCAAACCGAATTTCGGGGTGCGGGCTGCACCGAATCGCCCCCTAATTCGCGTCCATTTTCTAATTTGAATCCAAAAACCCCTTGATGTCGGCCATGGATTCTTCGTAGCACTGGATCATGAAGAAGTGGCTGGCGCCGTCGTAAATTTTTAGGCGCGAGCCGGGGACGCGGTCGACGATCTCCTTGGCCGCGCCGACGGCGCAGAGAACGTCTTCGCCCCCGGCGAGGACGAGGGTGGGGCACTTGACCCGATCGAGGCGATCGAGGGCGTCGTGCTCGAGGCAGGCGTGGGTCGAGTTCGTGTAGCCGTGTATGGGCCGGTCGGTGACGCCGATGCCGTCCTCGAAGGCGTCCATCTGCTCCTGGTTTTCGTTGAAGTAGGCCGGGGGGAAGAAGAAGAGGGACTGGATCTTGGCGGCGGCCATGTAGCCCTGGGCCTTCACGACTTCGTTGATGTTGTAGAGGATGCGGTAGCCGTAGCGGTCGAGCTTGCCGAACGAGGCGGTGATGAGCATGGTCCGCACGCGCTCGGGGTAATTGATGGCCATCTCCTGGGCGATCGCGCCGCCCATGGAGCGGCCGATGACGTGGGCGGGCTCGGCGATGTCGAGGGCGTCCAGAAGACCTATCGTGTCGTCGGCGAAGTGGCGCGTGGTGTAGGGATAGTCGGGCGCGGAGCTTCTCCCCGCGCCCCGGTTGTCGAGGGCGATCACCTTGTAGTCTTTCTCGAGGACGCCGATCTGGGGCGCCCAGGCGCTGCAGTCGCCCGCGAGGCCGTGGATGAGGACGACGGGCGGGCCCTCCCCGTGAATCTCGTAGTACAGCTCGACGTCGCCTACCTCGATCTTCGCCACGGTCCGCCTCCCTTCTTCCTCTCTGATTGCAATGAGAGTCAAATGAATTAGAGTTTAATCGTTCCGATCAGGTCAGTAATCATTTTGGCCTGGGATACGTAATTTCTGTAGCTCTGGGCCACGCTTTCGGAAGCAACTTGATGGTTCTCCGGGGTGATACCGCTCTGAAACGTTAAACTGTAGTAAAACCTGGATTGATCAATCTCTTCACCAAGAACGCTGAGGTAGATTTTAAGCTGAAGAAGTTTGTTTCGGGACTCTTCGTTTAGCCATGACAACCCCCCGATTTTGGTGTCAAGGAGCGGCGTTAAGTATTTCTTGAGCGAAAGTACTCTGCCTTGCCTGGCTCTTAATTCTCCCAGTTCTTTTACCGAAGCGGCAATTTGATCATCCGTGTACGCAAGCATCGCCTCATAGTTTTGCAGCATGTCGTCTGGCAGATCCTCTGACAATTTTACCCCTCTGTATCCCCTTATAATTTCACATGCCCATTCGATGTCTGCGCGGATTACTTCCCCCAGATGCATTTTGATCTGCATAATGCCGCAAGTCATGCGATATCGAAGCTCATGAAGTTCCGTCTTCAATGCCGCTTTAACCTCGCCGACTTCCCGGTATCGCCGTATCAAATCAACAACTGGCGCCCCGAGTAAACCGAGCAGCCAGCCGAAAGCAATCGGAATGACAAGCTTGATAATATCCATCTGCTTCCCCTTCGCCTCGGGGCCGGGAAGGGCCATCGCCTTGCGCCGGGCGGCAGTCTCGGCGGGGCCGGGAACGTCCCCCCCGCGCCACCGGGCTCTCCTTTGTATGCGTATTGACAAGGTTCCCCAAAATTATCATATTGCGTTTACCGATGGGATAATAATACCGGAAATTTTCTCAACCCACGGGCAGGAATGTTTCTGCGCCGTCAAAGGGGGAAGTGCTGATGGGGGGAGACAAGGGAAAGACCCAAGGCAGGTTGTCGAGAAGGCAGTTCGTGACGGGCGCGCTGGCCACCGCGGCGGCGGGGCCCTGGGTGCTCCGGGGCGGCGGTCTGGCCCATGCGGGCGCCGAAGAGGACGCCATCATCGCGGCGGCGAAGAAGGCCAAGAAGACCGACCTGAACGGCATGATCTGGTCGCTCTACTACCGCAACATGCGGGAGCTGGAAAAGGAGTTCCGGAGCCGGGCCGGATACGGCGTCGGCAAGATCCAGGACATCAGCGTGTTCCAGATTCCCCAGCGCGCCCTGGCCGAGGCCGTCTCGCGCTCGAACAAGTTCGACTTCTTTCACCTCGACTCGAATATGATCCCCTCGCTGGCCTCCGCCGGGCTGCTCGAGCCGCTGGACGGCTACATGAAGGAGGCGGGCTTCAAGCTCGAGATGGTGGGAAACTTCGGCTCCTTCATGAAGTACAGGGGCAAGACCTACGGCATCCCGACCGACGGGAACGTCCACATCCAGTACATCCGGAAAGACATGCTCGAGAATCCCGACGAGCAGAAGGCCTTCGCCGACAAGCACGGCAAGCCCCTCAAGTGGCCCGAGACGTGGGAGGATCACCAGCAGGTGCTCGAGTGGTTCCATCGGCCCGAGAAGGGCATCATCGGCTCGGGCAGCCTCCGCAACCGCGCCAACGGCGTCACCTGGTGGTACATGTACTTCCACAGCGCGGGCGGGTTTCCCTTCGACGATGATCTCAACCCGACGCTGAACACCCCGGCCGGCCGGTACGCGATAGACACCTACCTGAACCTCAAGAAGGTCTCGCACCCCGAGGCGCCGGGCTGGGGCACGCCCCAGATGATCCCCCAGATTGCGGGCGGAAAGGTGTTCTCCTGCCAGTACTGGGACGGAACCATCTCGCAGATCGAGGGCCCCAAGTCGAAGACCCAGGGGAAATTCTCCTACGGCCTGGTTCCGGGCTCGAAGCTCAGCGGCAACCTCGTCCACCGGTCGATCTCCTCGCCGCTCGCCTCGATCATGATCAACAAGCACAGCCCCCGGAAGCGTCAGGCCGCCTACTTCGCGATGTACATGGCCACGCTCAAGAACAGCACCGACATCGTCTCGCACCGCTCCTTCACCTTCCACGATCCGTGGCATCCGGGACACTTCGAGGGCCCCCACAGCGCGAAGGTCAAGGAGGCCTACACCCCGAGCGGCGTGAAAGCGATCAAGGACAACCTGCTCGTCACCACCCCGCCCGTCTACCTGACCGGCCACCGCGAGTTTCAGGACGTGCTCGGCAAGCACATTTCCGAGGCCTACGTCGGGCAGATCAAGGCGAAGGACGTCCTCACCAAGACCGAGAAGGCCTGGGCGAAACTCGTCCGGCAGATCGGCAAGAAGAAGCTCAAGGGAGAGCTGGCCAGCTACAAGGCCGCCTTCCCGAAGGTGAACAAGCCGGGCTAGCGCCCATCTTCCTCACTTCCCTTTAACCTCGACGGGGCGGGCCTCTCACGGCCCGCCCCGCAGAAACCGACCGGGCCATGGCCACTACCTTCGAAATCAGAAAAAAACAGCGATCGGGCATCGCCATTTTCAAATGGAGCCTGCTGACGCCCTTTTTTCTTCTGCTCCTGTTCCTGCTCCCGGTCTTTCTCCTTCAGATATATTTCAGCTTTCACTCATGGAGCGTTTATCTCTCCACCTGGTGGGAGGCGGACTTCGTCGGCTTCGACACCTTCGCCGAAGTGCTGAGCGACGAGCGCTTCCACTGGTCCATCCTGCGCTCCCTCATTTTCGCCAGCGCCTCGACGGCGGGCTGCTTCGTCGTCGGGTTCGGCCTCGCCCTTCTCATGTACCGCCCCTTCAAGGGACACGGCGTATATTACGTATTCTTCATTCTGCCGATGCTGACTGTCCCCGTCGTCATCGCCTACACGTTCGAGATGCTCCTCTACCAGAAGGGCCCCGTGAACGGGATCCTGAGCGCCCTCCTCGGAACGGACATCAACGTGATCTGGCTGGCGCACCCGACCATGGCCGTCATCACCGTCATTCTGCTGGAAATCTGGAACTGGACCCCCTTCACCTTCATCATCATGCTGGCGGGCCTCTCCGCCCTGCCGGAGGAGCTGAACGAGGCGGCGCGCATCCTGGGGGCCAGCCGCTGGCGGATCTTCCGCGAGATCCACCTCCCGCTCCTGCGGCCGGTGATATTCCTGGCGGTCATCCTGCGGTTTCTCGAGGCCATCGGAGAGTTTCCCAAGACCTGGGCGCTGCTCCAGGGGGGCCCCGGCTCGGCGACCGAAACCATCCCCGTCTACCTTTTCATGACAACCTGGGATTATTTCCAGATATCCAAGGGCGCGGCGATGTCCTATCTCGTCATGATCGTCATGATCCTCATCGTGCTCAGCGCCATCCGGATACTGATGCACGAGAAGAAAAACCTGGACGAGATGTACCAGGCGAAGGAGACGGGTGAATGAGCCGGCAGACGAAGAAAAAACTCTATACCCTCTTCCGCTTCACGGCGCTGGGAATCTGGTTCTGCATCGTCGCGTTTCCGGTCTACTGGATCGTGGCCACATCGTTTAAGCCCGACCACGAGTGGTTCGCGTGGCCGCCCGTTTACTGGTCCGCAACCCCCACCATGGACAACTACAAGAGCGTCTGGACTTCCTACACGAAAACCCTCGCGACGCAGGAGGCCGAGTCGATGCAGAAGCCCTGGATCGCCCTCCAGAACAGCCTCATCATCTCGCTCGTCGCGACCACCATCACCGTCTTTTTCGGCACACTCCTCGCCTACGGCGTCTCGCGCTACCGGATCCTCTCGGAGGTGCGGATGTTCAACCTCCTTATGTTCCGCATGATTCCGCCCATCGTCGTGGCGGTGCCGATATCCATCTACTATTCCAACATCGGGCTCATCGACACCGTCACCGGGCTCGCCATCATCTACATCATCACGACGCTGCCCTACGCCGTCTGGATGACGAAAAGCTTCATCGACGAGGTTCCGATCGAAATCGAGCAGGCCGCCGCCATCCTCGGCGCGAGCAAGTGGCGCACGATAGGGGAGGTGATCTTCCCCCTCGTCCGCTCCGGGGTCGTGGCCACCTTCCTGTTCATCCTGATCCTGACGTGGAGCGAGTACCTGATGGCGCTCATCCTCACGAAAACCGACGTGGTGACGCTCCCGATTCAGCTCGCGAAATACGAGGGCGCGACCGAGGGGCGCGTCTATGGCCGACAAGCGGCGCTGGCGGTCGGCATCACGATTCCGCTCGTCGTCATCGGCTGCCTGATACGAAAGCATCTCGTCCGGGGCTTCAGCTTCGGCATGGTCAAGAAGAGGTAACCGGACGTGGCGCACATCGAACTCAAGGGACTCAGAAAAGTCTTCGGCCGGAACATCGAGGCCGTGAAAAACCTCGACCTCGCCATCGAGGAGGGCGAATTCGTCGTCCTCGTGGGGCCCTCGGGATGCGGAAAAACCACGACGCTCCGGATGGTCGCCGGGTTTGAAGAGCCCACGGCGGGGGAGATCGTCATCAGCGGGGATGTCGTCAACGATCTCGAGCCCGGCCAGCGGAATCTCGGCATGGTCTTCCAGAATCACGCCCTCTTTCCGCACAAGACCGTCTTCGAGAACATCGAGTTCGGCCCGCGCATGAAAAAAGTCGA
>CAMYJL010000241.1 GCA_947258645.1 uncultured Nitrospinota bacterium | reverse complement strand
CGTTCGGCGGCCTATTTCGGACACCCTTTCGCGGATGCCGCCGGGATGCGCAAGGCGGGGGTGCGCCTCTGCCTCGGGACGGACAGCCTGGCGAGCAGCCCTTCCCTGTCCGTGCTGGCCGAAGCGGCGGCGCTTCAGAAAGAGGTGCCGGAGTTGACACCGGAAGAGCTTCTGGAAATGTGTACCCGCGCGGGGGCGGAGGCGCTGGGCTTCGCGGACGAAGGCGTCGGCTGGCTTTGTCCCGGCGGCGTGGCGGATTTTGCCGTTGTCGACCCGCCCCCCGGCATAAAAGCGCCCGAGTTGGCTGACCTTTTTCATCCGGAGGCCGAAGTCCGCGCGACGTTTATCGGCGGAGAGAGCCGCTTTGGCCGCGAGAAATAGGACAGCGGTTTTCATCTCGCGTCAACGGGATTAGAATAAAGAATCCGTAAACGAAGACCTGAGTGAGTCATAAGCAGGTGAAACTTCCCTCAAAGGGGAATTTATTTCGAAGAGAGGAACCAAACTGATGGCATCGAAAAAATCGATTTTTGATAATTCCAACTGGAAGACGCGCAAGCCGCGCTACGATGTGGCCGAGGCGAAATTCGGGCGAGTCCTCGCGATCCGGATGGCGCCGGGCGACGATCTCTACGGAACGACGCTGAAGATCTGCCAGGAAAAAGGGATAAAGTCGGGCGTGATCATCAGCGTGGCGGCCAGCCTTCAAAAGGCGGTCCTGCGAAACGTTTGGCAGTTTCCCGATCCGTTTCCCATCAACGACGAGTGCCGAATTTTCACGCCGATCAGCGGGCCGCTCGAGCTTCTCCAGATGAGCGGCAACATCACCCAGACCGAAAAGGGCGATCCCTATCTCCACGCGCATGTGACGATATCGATGGGGCGCCCGGAGGCGACCTGCTTCGGCGGACACCTCGTCGAGGGCTGCACGATTTTCAGCACCTGCGAGATGGTCATCGCCGAGATCGAAAACCTCGCCTTCATGCGCCTCATGGACAAGTATACGAAAGTCGGTGAAGTGTACGGTATTCCGATGAACGGGAAATCCCAGGCCGACATCAATAAAGCCATCGCCAAGCGCAAGGCGCGCCCGAAACCTTCCGGGGTAAAATAATTGTTCGATCCGCAGCAGGCTGGGTTTGTATTCCGTCTGATTGAGGCCGCCATCCTCGGAGGTCTCATCGGGTTGGAGCGCGAGCGCAACAACCAGCCCGCGGGCCTGCGCACCCACATCATCCTCTGCCTCGGCTCCGCACTGATCATGGAAATTTCGATCCGCATCGCCGCGGGGAATCCCGCCTATGATCCCGGCCGCATCGCGGCCCAGGTTGTAAGCGGCATCGGTTTTCTGGGAGCCGGGGCCATCCTCCGGATGGGCGCTTCCGTCCGGGGGCTGACGACGGCGGCGAGTATCTGGACCACCTCGGCCATCGGCCTCGCGGTCGGGGCGGGCTATCACCTGGAAGCCTTCTCTGTGGTGATCATCATGCTGCTCTCTTTAAGCGTCCTGAAGCGGTTGAGCCGGAAGCTTTCGGGCCGGCAGCGATTCAAGCTCGTGGATTTGATGGTGCACGAGGCCGATGAGGAAGAAATCTTTCAGGAGATCGAGGAAATCCTCTCCGATGAGCGCTGCAACATCCGGGAGATGGACGTCAAAAAAGAAGCCGATGGAGGTTTGATGCGCGTCCGCATTCAGATGAGGGCTCCCCGCGACTTTGAGCCCTCCCATCTCATCGAGGCGCTCACCCGCCACAGCGCCGTCACCCGCGCGGAAGTGCGCTGACTATTCCGCCCGTTTTCACCCCTCTTCTTTTTTCAGCGACTTCTTGTAGCGTTGGTTCATGCTCTGCCCGATGCCGGCCATGACAGCGGTGGTGAGATCGAACGTCGCGTCCAGGACTTCTTCTTCAATTCCCGCTTTCCCGGCGTCCGCCAGGCGGTGGTCCACTCAGGGCTGACAGTTCCGGACGATTGCGACGGCGATGCCGATCAGTTTTTTCTCGCGGTCGGTGAGAAGCTCAGTGGCGTGTGCGTCGCGGTAGTACTGGCGAAAATCCGCTTTCTGGCTCATGAATGTCCCTCTATGAAAGAGTGAAGGTGAAATGCCGGCGGGGCTGGTGGAATTATAGGCAGTCTCGGCGGCTTCTCAAAACGCGGAAGCGGGTGAAGCGCATGGAAGGGCTGGCTTGGGGGCTTTTCGCCATTTTCTGCTGGGGGACGCTGGCCGCCGCCGCGGGCAAGGCGCTGGACGCAGCGCATCCGGCATGGGTACTCCTGGGGGCGTTTTCGGCGGCGGCGGTCGTCTTCGCGTTACTTCCGCGTTTTTTCGGTCTGGGCGGGGAGAGCGAATCTCCTGGTGGAAAAATCCGCTGGCGCGGGCGGCTTCTCGGATTGTGGGGGATATTCTTTTTTCACGCGTTTTATTTCGAAGCGATCCGCCGCGCCCCGATTGTCGAGGCCACACTCATCAACTACCTCTGGCCGTTGTTCATCGTGCTGCTCGCCTGGCTGGTGCTCGGAGAGCCGTTTCGCCCGGTCATCGCGGTCGGTGCGGCTCTGGGCGCGGCGGGCGCCGCGCTGGTCATCGGCGGGCAGGGCGTCTCGTTCGAGGCGGGTCATGTATCGGGATACGGCCTTGCGATCGCGAGCGCACTTGCATGGTCGAGCTACACCGTTCTCCTGCGGAAGTGGGGCGGGGGACGCGCGTATTTCCTGACAGCGTCGCTCTGGAGCGTTCTGGCGTCGGGGCTCTGGCTGTTTCTGGCGGGGTTGCCTCCCCCGCCGCCGGTCGCGTCGTGGGGGGCCATCCTGTACCTGGGCGCGGTGGCCATGGGAGCGGCCATCCTCGCCTGGGAGCGTGCGGTGACGGGTGGCCCGGTCGCTGCCCTGGGGGCGGTGGCCTATCTCACGCCGTTTCTCTCGACGTTTTTTCTGTGGCTGATTCTAGGCAAGCCGATTGGCTCGCTGACCGCGATCGGAATTATTCTCATCGTCGCAGGCGGAGCCGTGGCGGCGCGGCGTTATTCCTGACGGTGGCTGCGGTAGAAGATGATTCGGATTTTCTCCAGCGTGGCCATTCCCTCCGGCACCATTTCCTCGACGATGGGCAGGAAGGCTTCGACCTTCTCCACGGTATCGGCGATCTCCAGCACGATGGGCAGGTCGGAAGAGAGGCGGAGGATGTTCGCCGAGTGAATCGTGCTGTGCCTGCCGAAGCCCTGAAGACCCCGGAGCGCAGTGGCTCCGGCCAGGCCTTCACGCCGGGCGCGCTCGATCAGTGCCGTGGCCAGCGGCCGGTGTTCGTGGCGGTCGGATTCGCCGATATAGATTCGAAGGAGAAGCCCTTCACCTGAAAGCGACATCGGATGTTCTCCTCACATTTGCGTTTTATGTCTTCCAGATGCGGGCATTTTCCCGGATAGTCATTGGCGTCAGAGAGAAGATGAAAAGGCGAAGCCCGCCCAGGCGGCGATGAGCCCGCCCGCCACCGAAAGGGCGACGTTGACCGCCGCGGGCCCCCAGCCCCCCTGCTGAATCAGGCGGAGCGTTTCGAGGCTGAAGGTCGAGAAGGTCGTGAACCCGCCCAGCACGCCGACCATGACGAAAAGCCGCGCATGCGGGGGCATGATGCCCCGCGTCAGGATCAACTGCGCCAGCCAGCCGATGATAAACGAGCC
The DNA here is from genome assembly GCA_947258645.1 of uncultured Nitrospinota bacterium. Taxonomy (GTDB): domain Bacteria; phylum UBA8248; class UBA8248; order UBA8248; family UBA8248; genus CAMYJL01. Next base: position 9,756 of record CAMYJL010000241.1, on the reverse strand, counting down.
CGTGATGTTCACGGCCAGTGTGCCGAGCGGCCAGTCGCTGCCGTTCCAGCGCTGGACCGCCCCCCCTGCGCCGTAACGCAGGACGCTGCCAAGCGCGCCCCCGAGGGCCACCCATACCCAGTCGAACAAGCCCTTTCTCCCGAAAACGGCCGCCATCCTGTCATTTTGCCCGATGGTCGCCTATAGCAAAAATCGGCCCAAAAATGGCACCTTTTTCCGGTCTGGGCAAGAGCGCGTGAAATACCTCACATTTCCGGGGGTGAATTTCATTACCACTGTCCGGTAACAGCGCACACTTCATGAATAACAGTCGGTACCGATATTAAGTATTGAGAGTTGGATTTCTCTGATGTCGATAGGAGAGGAGATTGAAAAATGTATCCGAGCACATCGGTCAATTCTGGCCGCAGGGAACACCGGGGACGAAGATGGCTTCGGAATCGGGCAGCGGCGGATTCCCCGAATTCGCGGACCGGAGAAATGAAACCGGCTTCATCCCGGAGTACGAAGGGATTTCCCGGGTGGATGGACGACATGATTCGGGAGATGGAATCCGAATACATGCTGATCGGGCAAGAGCTTTGCTACCGGTAGCTGCCGGTTCCAGAAAACGAAGGTTTTGCCGGCCGCAGGCCCGGGTTAAGCCGAAGAACCGATAAGTATCCGGGTTTGCGGCTGGCCGGCATCCAGAGCGCCATTTCACCACCCAGCCCGGGCCTTCCCGCTCGGGCATTTCTGTTCAGCCCTTCCCACACAACAGCCCAACCCCTAGAATTGCCTCATGTCGAACAGCGAACCCATACCTTCCCAGACAGCCAGTTGGCGCGATTCAATCCGCGCGGATCTGACTCGCCTGTCGAACCGGAATCTCCGGCGGGAGTTGCGACTGCTTTCCGGCGCACAAGGGCCTGTCATGCGCTTCCGGGGCCGCGAGGTGATCCACCTTGCCGGAAACAACTACCTTGGCCTTGCGGATCATCCCGCCCTGGCCGCAGCAGCCGAAGACGCCGCCCAGAAGTGGGGCGCGAGCGCTGCGGCCAGCCCGCTGATCTCCGGCTACATGGAACCCCACGCCGCGCTCGCCGAAACGCTCTGCGGATTTAAGGAAAAAGACGCGGCCGTTTTGTTCGGCTCGGGCTTTCTGGCGAACGTGGGGCTCGTCTCGAGCCTTGCGGAAGAGGGCGACGCCATATTCAGCGACGCGCTCAACCACGCGAGTATCGTCGATGGCTGCCGCCTCAGCCGGGCGCGGGTCCATATCTTTCCTCACGGCGATCTGGATGTTCTCGAAAAAAAGCTCAAGGAAGCCGGCAAAGTGCGGCGGCGGCTCATCGCGGTGGACAGCGTTTTCAGCATGGATGGGAATCTGGCGCCTCTTCCCGCGCTGGCCGGCCTTGCCGAGCACTACGACGCCATGCTGCTGGTCGATGAGGCGCACGCGACTGGCGTGCTCGGCCCCGAGGGAAAAGGCGCCGCCGCCATGTTTGGGGTGCAGGCCCAGATCGCCGTTTCGATGGGGACGCTCGGAAAGGCGCTCGCATCTTACGGGGCATTTGCCTGCTCGGACGCCGACGTGGCCGATTATCTGGTGAACCGGGCGCGGAGTTTCATCTACTCGACCGCGCTTCCTCCGTCCGCGGTGGCGGTGGCGGATGCGGCGCTCGCCCTGGCCCGGGGGCCGGAGGGAGAAAGGCGGCGCGAGAGGCTGCGAATCCTTTGCCGGAAATTCCGAGCCGGTCTCCGGGAGATTGGTTTTGTGATGCCCGAACCGACTCGGTGTGTACCTTTTGGCTGTCCGCCCGCCCACCGTCCCGGCGGGGACGAGCCGTCTGCGCGCCACCCTGATGGCCACCCACACCGACGCGCAGATCGACCGCGCGCTCGACGCCCTCGCCGGCGGAGTGAAGAAACTGGATTTGCCGGTGGGATAGGGGCGGGTTTTCCTGTTCCTTCCCCCAATCGGCGGTGGAGGAAGAATTTCCGGAATGGAATCACACGGTTGGTTGTTAAACCGGACTGGATATCAGGAGCGCCGCGGGAGGATGGGGAGAAGCTGGGCAGGCGGCTCTTCCAGGGTATAATCCGGGTCTTTGTATCGGGCGATTCTGCCGCCGCAATGAATGGCCCTTGCTTGAAATTCTGGAGTGATGAAATGGCCGAGAAATCGAAATCCGGAGGGGGTGGCGGATCCAAGAAAGCCTCGGATCGCCGCTGGAATATGATCGCGCTCGCCGTGGTCGCGGCCGTCGTGATCGGCTTCGGTTATTCCTGGTGGGGGTCGGCAACGACGGAGAGCGCGTTCACCAAACTCGTGGCCTCGAGTGGAGGAAAATCGATCACCTCTCAGATCAAAACAATCCCTTCGCTGGGCCAGCGGCATTTGCAGCCCGGCGGTTCCTATAATTACCCGGATGCGTATCCGACATCCGGTCCGCACGATCCGAATTGGGCCCAGCCCGGTTTTTACACCAGTCCCCCGCCGCCGACGAAGCTTGTCCATGCGCTTGAGCACGGCAATGTCGTCATCTACTACGACAAGCCCGGCGATGAAGCGCTCGAAACCCTGAAATCCTGGGCCGGCATCTACTCCGGCCAGTGGGACGGGCTCATCGCGACCCCGAAACGCGGCATCGGCCAGACGGTGGTGCTCACGGCGTGGACCAAAAAGCTCACCCTGGAGAAGTTCGACCCCGTGGCGGCGGCGGCGTTTATCGACCTCTATCGCGGCCGGGGGCCCGAAAATCCCATGCGCTGAAGCGGGACCGCTCCCTACCGGTGCGTCACCCAGATGCCCAAAAAGACGACGATGGCGGCGAGGATGAGATTGATTGTCATGTAACCGCGCGCGTTTTTCTTGATGCCCTCGAAGCCCTTGGAGGTCGTGAGGGCGACCCCGATGAAAACGATGATCAGGGCGAGCACGATCTTGATCTTAAGAAGGTCCGGGAAGACCAGACCCGAGCGGATGATCCGCGTGATGTGGTGTATCCCGGTCAGAACGAGAAACGCGAACGAGCCGTGCAGAATGGGGACGTAGCGCTTGCGCACGCCCGCCAGGAAAGATCCCCTTTCGCTCTCCGGTAGCGAAGCGGCATAGGGAATGACGGCAAAGCGGAAAAAAGCCACCCCGCCCACGGCGAGGATGGCGCTGATGACGTGAATGGAAGTGACGAGTACGTTGCCAGCGCTATATTGCATATTTCCTCCTGAAAACGGGTTTAAAATTTTCCTCTTCCCCCTATCATCGGCATATCGGGGGGGATGATGCAAACGGCTGCTGCTATCCTTCCGCCGCGTATGTTCCCACCGGGCCGGGGAGGATGAGTTTCGGCGCGCTCACGCGCTGGATATCGTCAGGCGTGAGGCCGGGCGCGGCTTCCCGAAGAAGCGGACCTTCCGGCCCGAACTCGATGAAGGCGATATCGGTGAAGAGTTTTTTCACCACCCCCCGGGCGGTGAGCGGGTAGGTGCATTCTTCGAGCAGCTTGAGCCCGCCGTCTTTCATGAGGTGGGTCATGATGGCGTACACCTCCCGGGCACCCACGGCGAGGTCCATCGCGCCGCCGATCCCGCCCTTTCCGGCCCCGGGAACGGTCCAGTTCGCCAGGTCACCTGCGGCGGACACCTGAAGCGCGCCGAGGACGGCGATGTCCACATGTCCCCCGCGGATCATGGCGAAGGCGTCGGCGTGACCAAAGACAGATGCGCCGGGCACCGCCGTGACCGGTTCGCGCGAAGCGTTGATGAGATCTTTATCCTCTTCGCCGGGGGCGGGGCGGGGGCCCGAACCGAGGATGCCGTTCTCGGCCATGAACATCACCTCGCGCCCCAAGGCGACGTGGTTCGCCACCTGTGTCGGAATCCCGATGCCGAGGTTGACGACCGAACGGTCTGGAATTTCCCGGGCGACGCGCCGGGCGATCTCTTCGGGCGAAAGCGCGGCGGCGCTAAGTTTCGGATCGGAGCTCAAGGTCTTCTCCCCGGACGACGCGGTCCACGTAAACGCTCGGCGTGTGAACGCCCTCGGGGGCGATCTCTCCCGGCATCACGATCTCCTCGACCTCGGCGATGGTGATCCGGGCCGCCGTCGCCATGACGGGGTTGAAGTTCGCCGCCGTCCCCCGGTAGACGAGGTTTCCCAGATGGTCGGCCCTGTGGGCCTTGATGATGGCGAAGTCGCCGCCGAGCGCGTATTCGAGCAGCGTCTCTCGCCCGCCGATGGTCCGAATCTCCTTGCTCTCCGCCGCCTGTGTTCCGGCGCCGGTCGGCGTGTAAAAAGCCGGGATGCCCGCCCCCGCAGCGCGCATGCGCTCGGCCATCGTCCCCTGGGGGATCTGCTCCAGCTCGATCTTCCCCGCCATGTAGATTTCCCGGAAGACAAAGGCGCTCCGGTGGAATGCGTAGGAGCAGATCAGCTTGCGCACCTTCCCCTGCCGGAGGAGGACGGCGAGACCGCGCTCGCCGAAGCCCGCGTGATTGGTGACGACGGTCAACTCCCGCGCCGGATGGTCCGCCATCGCGACGAGCAGGTTTTCCGGAACGCCCACCCCGCCGAAGCCGCCGAGCAGGATCACCGCCCCGTCGGGAATGTCCGCCACCGCCTCGGGCGAACCAGGATATACCTTTCCCTGTGTAGGCGTTTTTTCCGGCGGCACGGACGGCTCCTGCAGGGTATGGCGAAGACCCGCTCTTCCGTTTGCCCGGATACAGAAGGATTTTCTTCGCCGGTTCGCTCCGGGTGAAGGATATTTATGCGCGATTGGTCCCGAAAAATCCAGCCGGGCGCTCTCAGTCGATGGTTCGGGGGTCGAGCGCGTCGCGCAGGCCGTCTCCGAGGAGGTTGAAGCCCAGGACGGTGAACATGATGGCCAGCCCCGGCGCCACCACAATCGAGGCGGTCTCTTCGAGGGAGATGAGATTCTGCTTCAAATCGAAACCCCACGAAGGAGTGGGGGGCTGGGTGCCGAGGGCATGTTGATGTCCGTGACGATGATGGGCGCGAGGCAGTTCGGGAGGATGTGCCGGAAAAGAAGGCGGGTGTCCGGGACGGAAATGGATCGCGCCCCTTCGACGTAATCCAGCTCCTTCACCGCGAGGACGCTGCCCCGGACGACGCGGGCGAAAATCGGTATCCGGACGAACGCCAGCGCGACGACGACGTTCGCCGTGCTCGGCCCGAGGATCACCATGATCAGAATGGCGAGGAGAAAAATCGGAAACGCGAGGAGAAGGTCCATCAGGCGCATCACGGCCATGTCGAACATTCCGCCGTAATAGCCGGCGCATACCCCGAGGGGGATTCCCACCGTGATGGCCAGGACGATGGAGCCCAGCCCGATGAACAGGGCGACGCGGGTGCCGTAAATAACGCGGCTGAACATGTCCCGGCCGATGGCGTCGGTCCCGAAAAAGTGCTTCCAGGAGGGAGATTGAAGCCCTTCCCCCGCAGACGTTTCGTAAGAGTAGGGGGCGATCCATTCGGCGAAGATTGCTGAGGTGAGCAGGATGGCGATGATGATCAGCCCGGCCATGGCCGATTTGTTGCGCCGCATCTTGCGCCAAAGGATTCCGGACATCCCTTCGTTGTGAGCGTCCGCTTCGGCGTTTGACGCGAGTGGCAGAGCCGCCTCAGCCTTAGTCATAGCGAATCTTCGGATCAAGGAGCGCGTAGGTCAGATCGACGATGAGGTTCGTTAATACGAAGACGCTCGAGGAGATCAGGATGAACCCCATCACGGCGGGATAGTCGCGGCTCGCGATGGCCGAAATGCCGTACTGTCCCAGGCCGGGGATCGAGAAAACGGTCTCGATGACGATGGTCCCGCCGACGAGAAACCCCACCTGGAGGCCCATGACCGTCACGACCGGGATGAGCGCGTTCTTGAGGGCGTGGTTGGTGATGACGAAAAATTCCGCCGCGCCCTTGGACCTTGCCGTTTTGATGTAGTCCTGGCTGATGATCTCCAGCATGGAACTCCGGACGAGCCGCGTCAGAATCGCCGCCCGGGTGAAGCCGAGCGTGAAGGTGGGCAGGGCCATGTGCGAGAGATGCATCCAGGCCCCGTCGGACCAGGGCCGGTAGCCCTGAACGGGAAACCAGCCCAGTTGGAGAGAGAAGAGAAGTACGAGCAGGATCCCGCCGAAAAATTCGGGGATCGATACGCCCATCATCGCCCCCGTCATTGCCGTGTAGTCGGAGGCCGTGTAGGGCCTCGTGGCGGAAAGAATTCCGGCGGGAATGGCGATGATGAGGGCCACGATCATGGCGCCGATGATCAGTTCGGCGCTCACCATCAGGCGCTCGGATATCCGTAAAATAACGGAATCTCCGGAGAGCACCTCCTTGCCCCAGTTTCCCTGGACCAGCCGGCCCAGCCACTGAACGTATTGGACGAGAATCGGCTGGTCCAGGCCGTATTCGGCGCGAATGGAACGCGCGGTGGCCTCGTCGTAGAAGCTGCCGAGATAGACCTCGACCGGGTCCCCGGGGATCGCCTGCATCGCGAGAAACACGATGAGCGTGATCCCGAGCAAGGTGGGGACCAGGAGAAGAAGCCTCCGAATAGCGTATGTTCTCATGAAGCCGCTAAAACCTCTTTGCTGTCCGGAAAGGGCATTACTTGTCCAGCCAGACGTCCTTCATGTCGAACACCAGCTTGTTCAGGAACTTCCATCCCTTCACGTAATCCTTCGTCGCCTGAATGTAGGGCGAGCCCGCGAGGGCGGCGTAATACATGTTGTCGAACATGTAGGTCTGCATCTTGTGGCTGATCGCTTTTCTCTTTTCCGGAGCCATCGTGGAGCGCCACTCCTCGAGCATGGCGTCCAGCTTTTTGTCTTTCATCATGTAGTAGTCGAGGAACGTCTTGGAAAAGAACGTGTGGCTGTTCGAGTTCGTGTCGAGCACGGGAACGGTGTCCTGAAGAGACATGTCCGTTACCCGCTTGCGAACGAACAGGTTGACCCACGTCGCCCGATCCACCACTCGGATGTCCATCTTCACGCCGAGCGATGCGTAGGTCGTTTTCATGACCTGCGCGATCTCGACGAACGTGGGATCGGTGTTGTTGATCGTCATGACGAACTTGAAGGGCTTGGAAGGGCCGAAGCCCGCTTCGGCGAGGAGTTTTTTGGCCTTCGCCGGATCGAATGGGCACTTCGCCGAAAGGTCAATCGCGTCCGACGAGCCCGGCGCCGAGAATGTGACCCACGGCACGGTCAGCCCGCGCAGGGCGGTGCGGACGATGAGCTTGCGGTTCACGCCGTAGCAGACGAGGGCCTTGCGGACGCGGATGTCCTTCCAGGGGCCGCGCTGATTGTTGATCGGAAAGGCGAATGTGGTCGCCGATTTCCCCTGGTAAAGCTTCACGCCCTTGGTCCGCTTCAAGGTTTTGACGAGTCCCTTGGGCACATTGAGGATCACGTCGATTTGTCCGGAGCGCAGCGCGTTCAGGCGCTGGTTGGCGTCCGGCATGTAGTACACCTCGATGCGGTCGAGGTAGGGGCGATCCTTGTGGAAGTATCCCTTGTGGCGCTCGATGATGACATGGCGCTTGGGCTTGTAGTCCACGAGCTTGAAAGGCCCCCCGTAGATGGGGTGTTTCTTGAATTTATCGCCGGCCTTGTCGTAAGCCGTGGGAGATACCAGGACCAGGCGCGTAAAATATCCGGCCAGGGCGGGCAACGTCTGCGCCTTGCCGACGTCCGCCTGATGGACGCGGACGGTGTATTTGTCCACCACCTCGACTTTTTTGATCTGATACAGATAGAGGCGGTAGCTGGAGCGGAACTTGAGCTTGGGATTTTTCTGCCGCGCCTTCTTCAGCCAGGCGGGTACGACCCGGCCGTTGATCAGGTCGATGTTCCATTTCACCGCGGCGGCGTCGAGCGGGGTGCCGTCATGAAACGTTCCGCCCTCGTGAAGGTAGAATGTGATCACGCGGCCTTCGTCGGAGACCTCCCACCGCTTCGCGAGATCGGGCACGATTTTGTAGTTCTCGTCGAGCAGAAGGAGTCCCGCGCCCATCGTCTCGCGGTAGAACTTGATGGGCGTACCCAGGGCGATGGTGCCGTCCATGTGGGGGATGTTTCCCTCCATCCCCACCTTGAGGGTTCCTCCCCGCTTGGCGGCTTCGCTTCCGGGTGCGGCCCCGAGAGCGATCAGAACAACGACCGATACGATTACAGCAAGGATGCGTCGCATTGTCTCCCCTCCAGAAAATGCCGGAGCGGCAAGGGAGATGCCTCGTCGGACAAAATGCCCCCCTCACGTCCGGTGCGATGCTCAAAAGATGCCCACGAAAGGATTTATCCCATCAAATCAGGTTTTGGGGCCAAATACAACGCGCGGGGTTTTTGTGAGCGGGGGGATAGAAAGGGGCGCTCCCGGCCCGGTTGCCCCTCCGGGCGGGCTGCCCTAGAGTACGAAAGCTTATTTCATTCAGCCATTTGAGGAAGAGATGCCAAAAAGCGGACGTTTGGCTTCGCCGTCGTCTGACGGCGGGAGCCGGCTCAGGGGAATATACATCTATCTGTCGGTTTTTCTCTCGGGCGGGTCCATCCTCGTCATCGAGATCGCGGCCGGGCGCGTGCTCGCCCCCCATTTCGGAAACACGCTCTACACCTGGACGAGCATGATCGGGATCATCCTCGCCGCCCTGGCCGTGGGCTACGCGATCGGGGGGCGGATGGCGGACCGCAGCCCCACGGCGCGGGTATTCTTTTTGATCATGATCGTGGGCGCGGGGCTGGTGGCCGTGGTGCCGGTGCTTCGGGCGGGCCTTCTGCCGACGCTGGAGGAGGGGCTGAGCATCCGATCGGGCCCGATCTTCGGCGGGCTGCTGCTCTTCGCCGCTCCCGGGTGCGTCCTGGCGGCGCTGACGCCCTACTCGGTGAAGCTCTCCGCCCACGGGGAGGCGACGCTGGGCACCGTGACCGGAAACCTGTTTACCTGGTCCACGGCGGGGAGCATCTTTGGAACCTTCATCACGGGATTCTTCCTGATTCCGGCGTTCGGGCTGAACGCCATCTTTCTGGCCACCGCTGCCGCGCTGGCGGCCGTCGGGGTATTTGGCCTCTATCTCTTTTCGGGGGGGGCTGCTTTTTCCGGCAAAAGCGGGGGCGCAGCGCGGGGTGTTCTGATCTTCTTTGGGGTGTGCATCCTCTCGGGCGCTTTCTGGACGGGCAAGCCCCCGGGCGTTACGGACGAAACCGTCTATTTCAAGGAAAACATGTACCACACCCTCCGCGTCGTCGAGGGGAAAAAAGGGGACAAGCCGGTTCGTCAGCTTTTTCTGGATTTTCAGCCCGAGGGCGCGATGGTCATCAGCGACGATCGGGAGACATATTACGAGTACACGAAATTTCTGGCGTTGGGCCCGGTCGCTGTTCCGAACATCCGGCGGATGTTTTTCATCGGTGGCGGGGCCTTCACGATGCCGAAAGCGCTCCATCTCATGAAAAAGGATGCGGAGGTCGTGGTGGCCGAAATTGATCCGGATGTGATCGAGACGGGCCGCCGCTATTTCCGGCTCGGGAAATACCCGAAGATACAAGCCGTCAGCGGTGACGGGCGGCGCGCCCTGAAGCGCGCTCAGGGGAAATGGGATTTCATCGTGGGCGACGCCTACCGGGGTCTCAGGAATATTCCTCATCATCTCAACACCCGCGAATTTTTCGCGGAGGCGCACGATCGGCTCGCGCCGGGAGGGGCGATGCTGCTGAACCTCATCGCCGCGCGAACGGGGGCCGGGGGTG
>CAMYJL010000240.1 GCA_947258645.1 uncultured Nitrospinota bacterium | reverse complement strand
GCCGCGCGGGAGATTCAGAGAAAACGCTTCGAAGATGTTCCCGGCGTTCATTCCAACGCCCATATGGGGCCTTCCCTGATCGGCCGATACTGCAGGACGGAGGCCGGGGGAACCAGACTTCTCCAGATGGCCGTCGAGCGCCTGAGGCTTTCAGCCCGAGCGTATCACCGCATTCTGAAAGTCTCCCGAACCATCGCGGATCTGGGCAGAGAAGAAAACATCGCCCCCGCCCATGTGGCCGAGGCCGTACAGTACCGCCAGCTGGACAGGCCGATCTAAAGGAACGAGAACCATTTTTTACAAAATATTTTTTCTCCCGCTTGTGTAAAATCAATAACCCTCATCCAAAGTGCGATGCAACGTCATGTAACTTTAAAGCAAACTTCGAAATTCTTTTAACCAGAATAGGATTTCTTTATGTAGAGCACAGTACGTTATATTACTTAGACTCTACAATGTCGTCGATTTCTCAAAAAGGTATGGACATTTGCGGCAACACGAGAAATTGACCGAAGAGTCCTCTTCAGAGGATGAAACAGAAACAATCTTTGGCCGCGACATTCTTGAGGTTCGAAACAGTCACATCATGCAATTCCAGATGCCGACATGTTCTTGTGTCCAGTTTATTTCAATCTTATAAAATTATTGGCACCCAACAGGGTCAATTCTAATTCAATACAAGATTGAGTTTATCTATGGCAGGTTTTCACGAAAAATAGGAAAAAAATGGCCGATCGTTAAAGCGTCTATTCTATGGGATTTCCAATTATTGCGGAGCATAACCGAAAATCCTCGTTTGTCGGTTACGTGTCCAAACCTGGATCAATCTGAAAGCTTTGAAGCGTTTCAATATAATGGGCTCGTTCATAGGCAGATGGATCGGGGCTGTGAATTTGACCCATGCTTCCTTTCATTTGTTCTACCGATTCATACTCGTGCTCTTCCATCCATTCATGCATCTCTTGCTCGACGGTCCGAAGATGACCTACGCCATGCCTCAGAAGGGCCGAGGCCATCATTGTGACGTCCGCCCCCACCATGACCATTTTGACCGCTTCTTTTCCTGTCTGGATCCCGCTGGTGGCTGCCAGGCTTGTCATCACCCGGCCGAAAAGTATCCCAATCCAAGTAAGAGGAAGTAAGGCGTCCTGAGGACCACTCAGGATCGGTTGGCTCAACATCTCAATATTTTCGAGGTCCACATCGGGCTGGTAGAAACGATTGAAAAGGACCAATCCGTCCGCCCCCGCCTTTTCGAGTTCGTTGGCCATAAACGCCGTATTGCTGAAGTAAGGGCTTAATTTTACAGCGATCGGCATTTTGACAGCCGAGCGAACTGCCTTGAGAACTTCAAAATAGCGCTCTTCCACGTCACGGGGAGAAAGGGATACGTCTGTGGGGATGTAGTAGATGTTCAGTTCCAGAGCATCGGCTCCCGCCGCCTCCATTTTGGAAGCGTAGTCCACCCACCCCCCGATAGAGGCGCCGTTTAGGCTGGCGATGATCGGGATTTCCACTGCTTCTTTTGCTTTTCGAATGTGATTCAAATATCCGTCCGGGCCGAGATGGAACTCCGATGGCTCCGGGAAAAAAGTGAGGGCTTCTGCAAAACTCTCGGTTCCGTGTGTGAGGTGATGGTGAAGGGCATGCCGTTCCCTATTGAGTTGCTCTTCAAATAGCGAATAGAGAACAATTGCCGATGCGCCTTTATCCTCCATCAGCCGAATCGTGTCGATATTATGAGAAAGGGGGGAGGCCGATGGGACCAGCGGCGTGCGCAATTTCATCCCCAAGTAGGTGGTGGTTAAATCCATTCGACACGTCTCCTATTCATCAAGCCTTGCCGGCACCTTCCTGTTCTTCGGGGTTGTCATGACTTTCTTTCTGGTCATCCAAGGAGACCAGGTGATGGTATAGCTTCCAGCGTCGCTCCACCTCTTGTTGGGCTTTTTGTTCCATCTCCTTTGCCCTTTCCGGCTGGATGGCGGAAAGCATCCGAAAACGGTTTTCCATTTTCATATATTTCGAAACAGGAATTTTTGGCGGGCCGGAATCCAAGGTTAACGGATGTTCTTCGTTGCAGGGATTATAGCGATAAAGAAGCCACTGGCCGCTGTCCACGGCCGCTTTCTGATTTTTCATCGCTGTCGTCATGTTGATCCCGTGAGCGATGCAATGGCTATAAGCGATGATCAGAGATGGCCCCTCATAAGACTCGGCCTCGAGGAATGCGCGAAGCGTATGCTCGTCTTTTGCACCCATGGCGACTCGAGCGACGTAAACATTCCCATAGTTGATAGCCATGAAGCCCAAGTCCTTTTTCGCCGTGCCTTTTCCCGCCGAAGCGAATTTCGCCACAGCCCCGCGCGGGGTGGCCTTCGACATTTGGCCACCCGTGTTGGAATACACCTCGGTATCGAGGACAAGCACGTTTACGTTTTTCCCGCTGGCAAGGACGTGATCCAACCCGCCAAAGCCGATGTCATAGGCCCAGCCATCCCCTCCCACGATCCAAACCGATTTCTTGACGAGCGCATTCGCGAGACTCAACAGGCGCTTCGCTTGCGGGACATCCATTTCTTGCAGCTTTCGTTTCAACAACTCGACACGCTCGCGCTGCTCGAAAATCCCGGCTTCATCCGATTGGTCGGCATCGAGGATCCCCCGTGCCAGTTCCTCGCCCAATTGGCTGGAAAGGTTGTCCACCAACTCACGAGCAATGTCTCTTTGTTTGTCGATTGAGAGCCGGAACCCGAGGCCGAACTCGGCGTTGTCCTCGAATAAAGAATTCGACCAAGCGGGCCCCCGTCCCTCCTCATTGAGCGACCAGGGCGTGGTGGGGAGATTTCCCCCGTAAATGGAGGAACAGCCTGTTGCGTTGGCCACGAGGAGGCGGTCGCCAAAGAGCTGGGTCAAAAGCTTGAGATAGGGGGTTTCCCCGCAGCCCGCACACGCGCTGGAGAATTCGAATAGCGGCTGGTGCAGTTGTTCGTGCCGGATATTGTTGACTCGGATCTTGGCCCTATCGAATTCAGGCAGGCTCTCGAAAAAGGCCCAATTGGCGCGCTCTCGCTCCAGAATCGGATCCTTTCGCGTCATGTTGATGGCCTTGAAACGGGCTTTCGACTTGTTCCGTGCGGGGCAAACATCGACGCAGATCCCGCATCCCGTGCAGTCCTCGGGCGCCACCTGGATGGTGTAGTTCATGCCTTTCCATTCCTGGTCCCGTGTACCCTTGGAGAGAAAATCCCGGGGCGCATCCTCTAACAGGTCGGGGTCGAAGACTTTGATCCGAATCACGCTGTGTGGGCAGACGAATGCACACTTACCGCATTCGATGCAAACATCCGGATCCCAAACCGGAATTTCCTGAGCGATGTTCCGCTTTTCCCACTTGGCCGTTCCGGACGGATAGGTACCGTCCACAGGAAGCAGGCTGACGGGCAGTGAATCCCCGCGTCCCGCGATGATCTCTCCCGTAATATCACGAACGAAATCGGGAGCTTCTGAAGATACCGGAGCTCGCATTTCCGGTGCTGAGGTCACTCGAACGGGGACCTCCACTTTGTGGAGGTGTTTGAGGGTTTCATCAACAGCACGGAGATTCATCTCGACGATCTCCGCCCCTTTGTTCTCATAGGTTTCGCGGATAGAGTCTCGAATGGCCTGGATGGCCTCCTCAGGAGGCAGGACCTCCGAGATGGCGAAAAAGCAAACCTGCATTACCGTGTTGATTCGCCCCCCCATACCGCTATCGCGGGCCACCTTGTGGGCGTCAATGATGTAAAAGTTCAGTTCTTTCTTTAGAATTTCCTCCTGCACCTCGCGGGGAAGGCTCTCCCATACCTCGTCCGGCGTTACAGAGGTATTGAGCAGGAATGTCCCTCCCGGTATCACCTTGTCCAACATGGTGTATTGGTCCAAAAATTCGGTCTGGTGGCAGGCGAGGAAGTTGGCTTTTCGAATGAGATAGGCAGAATGGATGGGCTCCTGACTGAATCGGAGGTGGGAGATGGTAACGGCCCCCGCTTTCCGGGAATCATAGACAAAATAACCTTGGGCAAAATTTTCAGTTTTTTCCCCGATGATCTTGATGGAATTTTTGTTAGCACCGACTGTCCCGTCTGACCCGAGACCATAAAAAACCGCACGATTCACATTGTCAGGTTCGATCAGAGCAGTGGGTTCGAAGGGCAGGCTCATGTGGGTGACATCGTCATCAATTCCGATTGTGAAATGGTTTTTGAGCGTAAGCTCTTTGAGGTGATCGAAAATACCTTTGATCATCGAGGGGGTGAATTCTTTTGAAGAAAGGCCATAGCGGCCCCCAATTATTCGAGGTATTTTCTCAAACGGGTTCCATCCGTTTTGGAACCCTTCTTGAATCGCATTGACGCAGTCGAGATAAAGAGGTTCGCCCGTTGCCCCAGGCTCTTTGGTCCTGTCGAGCACCGCAATTGATCGAATGGATTTAGGAAGTGCCTCAACGAAACGCCAGGCATCAAATGGGCGGTAGAGGCGGACTTTAAGAACGCCGATCTTCTCTCCAACGGCAGTCAAGGCGTCCACGGTTTCCTCGAGGGTCTCGTTTGCGGACCCCATGGCCACGATCACACGGTCTGCGTCTTCGGCGCCATGGTATTCAAAAAGGTGATATGCACGGCCGGTCAGTTCTGAAAAGCGCATCATGGCTCGTTCGACGATATCCGGACAAGCTCGGTAATAGGGATTGGCCGCTTCCCTGGCTTGGAAAAAAACGTCCGGGTTCTGGGCCGTGCCCCGAATGAAGGGGTGATCTGGAGATAGGGCTCGCTCCCGGTGTAAGGCGATATGATCTTCCTGAATCATGGCACGAAGGACATCTTCTCCTAGAAGCTCGATCTTCGAAATTTCATGAGAGGTTCGAAAACCGTCAAAAAAGTGGAGGAAGGGAATTCGGGATTCCAGTGTGGCTATCTGGGCGATGAGAGCGAAGTCCTGAGCTTCCTGCACCGAGGAGGAGGAAAAAATGGCGAAACCCGTTCCACGCCCCGCCATGACATCGCTGTGGTCGGCGAATATGGATAGGGCCTGGCCAGCGATAGAGCGCGCGGCAACATGGAAGACGGCAGGCGTGAGCTCGCCGGCTATTTTGAACATGTTCGGAAGCATGAGAAGGAGGCCCTGGGATGCGGTAAAGGTAGTGGTCAAAGAGCCTGTCTGAAGCGAGCCATGTATCGCACCGGCCGCGCCTCCTTCGCTTTGCATTTCAATGACGTGGGGAACAGTGCCCCAAATGTTTGGGACACTCTCTGCGGACCAGGCATCGGCCCACTCCCCCATGGAGGAGGAGGGGGTAATGGGATAAATCGCAATGATTTCGTTGGTGAGGTATGCCACTCGGGCGACCGCTTCATTGGCATCCAGGGTTTTCTTTTCAACCTTTTTTCTTACCCATGGCAAATTTCTAATTATTACAAAATTGAGAGGGAGTGCCTGGTTCCCGAGGGGGCCTTCGAACTCAAAGGCCCCCAGCCCAAGATTGTGATAAATTTTCTTTAAAAGCCAATTATACAGGGGGCGAGTCACTCCCAAAAGGTCATAGAATTCCAATGGCCCACG
Organism: uncultured Nitrospinota bacterium; assembly: GCA_947258645.1. Taxonomy (GTDB): domain Bacteria; phylum UBA8248; class UBA8248; order UBA8248; family UBA8248; genus CAMYJL01. The sequence continues at coordinate 40 of CAMYJL010000240.1, read as the reverse complement.
ACGCCTTCGTCATCGCAAGGACTGGGAATTCGAGCCTTTC
>CAMYJL010000239.1 GCA_947258645.1 uncultured Nitrospinota bacterium | reverse complement strand
ATCCCGTGTGGATCATTTCGTTCTCACGGTCGCCTCGGTCGAGACGACGTGCGCGTTCTACGAGCGCGTCCTGGGCATGAAGGCCGTCACCTTCGCCGGAGGGCGGCGCGCCCTCGAATTCGGCGCGAACAAGATCAACCTCCATCAGGCGGGCGCCGAATTCGAGCCCAAGGCCCGGATGCCGGGGACGGGCTCGGGGGATTTTTGCCTGATCAGCGGGGAGCCGCTTGAAGATGTGATTCGCCACCTCGAAAAAGAGGGGGTTCCGATAGAGGTGGGCCCCGTCCCCAAGACGGGCGCGGCGGGGCCGATCACATCGGTTTACATCCGCGATCCGGACGGCAACCTCGTCGAAATTTCGGAGTATCAAGACACCGGATGAGATTTATGCAGAGTCCGTGAGAAGTTGTTTGCTCCCGGAAGAGGTTTTTCCCGCCCTATTTCTCGCGAAGGACGGTTTTCCGGTTTTTTTATGAACACCACGAGAATTTTCGCGGGCGTTTTTCCGATGTTCTTTCCGTTGTGCCGGGTATTCACGGCTTCGATGAAGGCATCTCCTTTTTGGTAGGTCTTCTTCCTGCCGCCTTCGTATCTGATCTCGATGGCGCCCGCCAGCATGTAGCCGTAGGTGATGATGGGATGTTGGTGCGCCCCGGTTTCGGCGCCCGGGGGGAGTTCGACGAGGAGCGATTGAATTTGCGCGGACCCGGCGCCGGGGTAGTGAATTTTCTGACCGAGGTTCGTTTTTCCGGTATCGAGCAGCTTCTTGACCTTCACGGAAGCCTGATATTCGGCCCCGGCGGAAAATGTGGCGGAAACGAGAATGGCGAGCAGAGAGGCCGAGACGAGTTTTATCGTGCGCACGGTTTCATCCTTTTTGATTGATCGTTGATGAGCTGTTCGGGGAGCGCTCCCCGCAATCTTGGGTTCGTGTCCGGATCCGGTACGGCGCCGGATGTGTTTATTGTTGAATGGGCGGGATTATACAGCCTTGGATTCATTTTTTTCTCCTCGTCCGTGCCTCGGGGGGCGCATGGTCATTGCCGAGGGGCAACCATCGGGTTAAAAAGGGTGAAAGGCTGACTCTCATGGGAGGGAAAAGGTATGCGGGCGCTTGTCTACAAGGGAGAGAGGCATCTTGAGGTGGTGGAGATGGACGCCCCGCGCCCCGGCCCGGGCGAGGCGCTCATCGAAGTGGAGCGCTCCGGCGTCTGCGGTTCCGACCTCTACATCTACGAAGGGCGGCGGAAGGTCCAGCTTCCCCGGATTCTCGGCCACGAGTTCGTCGGCGTCATCCGGGAGATGGACGAAAGCGCGGCGTCTCCCTTCCAGATCGACGAGCGGGTGGTGGCCGAGCCCATCATCGGCTGCGGAGTCTGTCTGGCCTGCCGAAGGGGGCAGTACAACGTCTGCCAGACCCGGATCATCCTCGGGGCCGAGACCAACGGCGTCTTCGCCGAATTGGTGAAAGTGCCCCTCCCCAATCTTTTCAAGGTTCCCGATGGCGTGCCTTCCGAAGAGGCGGCGCTGGTCCAGCCGGCGGCGGTGGCGGTCCATACCGTCCGGCGGGTGGGTCTCCAGGCCGGCGAGCGGGTGGCTGTACTCGGGGCCGGTCCTATCGGGGCACTGATCGCCATGGTCGCGCGCGCCTCCGGCGCGACCGAGGTCGTCCTCACCGAGCCCAATCCCTTCCGCCGGGAGGTGATGGAGGGCATGGGCTTTCAGGTGTACGACCCGGCTTCTGAGGAGGTTCCGCTGCCCACCGTGGCCGAGGCCGCCGAGGATGCGGGTTTCGACGCGGTATTCGATGCAGCGGGCGGACGCGGCACGCTCGCCCAGGCGGTTCGCATGACCCGCATCCAGGGCCGTGTCTCCCTGGTCGCCAACTACCGGGAGGAGCCCACTTTCGACTCCGCCTACGCGCGCCGGCGGGAGGTGAACTTCATCACGACGCGGGCGCATACTTTCGAGGATTTTCGCGCCGCCCTTGCCCTCATTGCCAACCGCCAGGTGGATGTGCGCCCCCTGATCACGTGCGAGATCGGGCTCGAAGAGATGGCCGAGGCGTTCGATACGCTGAGCACCCACGGGCCTTTGATGAAAGTTCTCGGCCGCGTGTGATTTGTCCGGCCTGAAAGAGGTAGCCACCATGCGCCGAAAAGAAATAAACGTTCGCATCCGCTGCCTCGCCTGGGGTTTTGTCGTCGCGGCGCTCCTCCTTTTTCCCGCAGGAGCGCCCTCCGGTGCGGGCATTCCGCCGGGTTCGCCGGATCTCCTCCAGGCCGAAAACTTCCAGGCCGGAAACCTTCTGGTCGCGTCGCCCGGAATGGCCGATCCGAGGTTCCGCGAGAGCGTGATCCTGATCGTCAAGCACGACGCCTCGGGCGCGTTCGGGCTCGTGCTCAACCGCACGCTCGGCACGGTGGACATTTCCATGTTGCTCGGGGGAAAGAAGCCCGAAGAGCCGGGACAATCGAGGGAGGTGTTGCTCCACTACGGGGGCCCCGTGCAGGTGACCAAGGGTTTCGTTCTGTACGCGAGCGATAAGCCGTTGCCGAATTCGATCCGGGTGGGGAAAAGGATCGCCGTCAGCTCGGACGCTTCCCTCCTGAATGCCATCGCGCGGGGGGAGGGGCCCGAGAAGATGATGATCGCGCTCGGCTACGCCGGGTGGCGGCCCGGTCAGCTGAAGGCCGAGATGCGGCGCGGGGACTGGTTCACGGCCCCGGCGGAGGAGGACATCCTCTTCGACAAGAGCCATCCGACCAAGTGGAGGCGCGCGATGGACCGGCGTTTCCGGACACTATAGCGCGGGCGCGCGAGTCATCTTCTGCCTCGCCGCTCTCAAGCGGAAGGATTGAATTCATGGGGCGCAGCTGGATTCTGCTTTTCTTCGCTTTTGCGCTCCTCGCGCCTTCGGAGGCGGGAGCAAAATGCAATCCGGGGCTGGTCCGCTATTTCCGTGATCGCGCCGCCGTTCCCGTCGCCTACAAGGGCGGGAGGCAGCTCCCCCGGCCGGTTTCCCTCCAATGGTTCGGCCACGCATTTTTCCGTCTCATCTCGCCGGGGGGAACGCGGGTTGTGACCGACCCTTTCTCCCCCGAACGGGGGTTCCCGATCCCCAAAACAGCGCCGCACGTCGTGACCTCCAGCGAAGAATCCGCCAACCACAGCTGGATGGAGATCGTGGGCGGAAAGCCGCTGGTCCTTCGGGGGGTGGTCAGCGAGGGCGATGGCTGGGCACGAATCGACCGAAAGGTGGGGGATGTCCGCATCCTGAGCGTCCCCATCGTGCAGGGGGGCGGCGAGTTCGACATCAGCGGCGGGAAGGCGTCTTCGTTTCTGTTCGAGACGGGCGGGCTTTGCATCGCCCATCTGGGAGACCTGGGGGCGCCGATGAACCCCGAACAGCTCCGCCGGCTCGGGAAGGTGCATGTGGCGTTGGTGATCATCTCCGACCCGGGCGCGATGGGGCCCGAAGTCCTGGCCAGGTTCATCCACCGGCTCGGCCCGAACATCGCCATCCCGATGGACGTTCGATCCGAGGAAGATTTGACCGCTTTCACCCGCGCCTTCCGGCGGGTGCGCAGGCTGAATACCGACCGGATCGAATTGAGCCGCCGGACCCTTCCCCGGCCGACCGAGGTCGTCGTTCTCCGCATGCCGCCGCTCGTGAGGTAAAAACGCACGAAAAACCGCCGCAGCGTCTCCCTCCCTGGGTGGGACTTGCCGGGAGGCGTTTAGAGCCGGGCCACGAGGTGCGGGTGGCGGCTCCAGTACCAGTAGCCCATGGTGGCGGCGGCCAGCATGTGCGCGATCATGATATCGGTGATCGACAGCGCATTGAGGACGACGCCGGCCAGCACCATGTTCAGAAACGTGAATGCGCACGCGAAGAAAACCAGCAGAAGCACCACGTTGAAGGCGTAGCTGGTCTCGTCCTCGGCGAGGTGGATAAGCCAGGTGCACAGAATTCCGATCCCGGTGAACGTGACCCCGTGAATGACGCTGAACATCAGAATCATGGCGAACGAAACCGGAATGGATTGCACCGATGAGAGCCCGCTTCCGCCCTGGAGGAGGGCGACCAGCACGGTCCCCAGCACGCTGGGCGTGTAGAAGGGGCGCCCCTGAACGGAGTCCGCGATCAGGAACCAGACGGCGATGCTGACGGCGCCGATGACGCCGCTGAGGATTCCCTCCCGGATGACGCGTGGGTCCATTTTCGGAAAACCTGTCACACGGGCTTCGGGGTGTCCGGTCATGGTTTCGATTCCTCCTGAGCGCTGAGGGGGAAAAAATCTCGAGAGGACGTGTTCACCGGAAAGCCTCCGCCCCCATCTTTACCTGAGAATATATGAAAAAACACAAAAAGACGAAATGAAAACTGATTTTTAAAGGCATCCGTCCGCCCCCCTTCAAATAGGTTTTTTGAGTAGGCCGGTCTATGTTAAAATAAGAAATATCAGAAAGATTTGTCCGATAAACGCCGGCTTGGGTACCGGTGCATGCGGCTTGAATGAGGAGTGTATGCATGGCGACAAGCATGTTCGAGCGTTACGGCGGCTTTTCGAGCGTGAGCCGTATCGTTTCGGAGTTTTATGACAAGATGCTGGATTCACCCGTCACGAGTCCGTATTTCGAGAATGCGGACATGAAAACCCAGATCGATCACCAGACGAAATTCATCTCTTCGCTCATGGGCGGTCCCGCGAGCTACACGAACGAGGCGCTCGAGCGCGTCCACGCCCCTTTGAAAATCGATCAGGCCGCGTTTAACGAGATGGCGCTGCTCCTCCGGGAGACGTTGGAGGATTTCAACGTCGATGACAGCGAATCCCTGAAGCAGCTCGTTCAGTCCCTCAGCATGGGTGTCGCCGTCGTGGAAGCGGAATCGTGGGCGATTGTTCTCGAGAACGCGAAGTTCTTCCAGTGGTTCCCGCCGGGGGAAGAGGCCGATGAGCCGCTGGGGGAGCGCGTGCCGGGCGTGAACCTCGAGCGCGCCGCGCAGAGGCTGGAGGGAGGGCGCTCTTACAGCTTCGAGTGCGAGGCGCGATCCGGCGCGCGGACGACGCCCCTCAAGGTCGACCTCCGGCCCCTCACGGACGGGGACGCCTCGATGATCCTCCTCGAGTGCCACGATATGGCCAAGCAGAAACAGGCCGAGTACATGCTCGACTCCTACTCGCAGATCTCCGAGAAGAAAACGCGCGAGCTCGAAAAGGAAAAAGAGCGCGTCGAGAAGCTCCTCCTCAACATCATGCCGAAATCCGTTTACGAGGAGATGAAGGACTACGGCATGACGACGCCCCAGAAATTCGAAAACGTAAGTGTCCTCATGCTCGACTTCGTCGGCTTCACCGACATGGCCGTATCGCGCGACCCGAGCGCCCTCATTGCCGAGCTCAACGACATCTTCTCGGCCTTCGACCGGATCGTCGAGCACTACTCCTGCGAGCGAATCAAGACCATCGGCGATGCCTACATGGCGGTCTCCGGCCTGCCCGACCCCACCCCCGAACACGCCCAGAACCTCGCCAAGGTGGCCCTGCGCATGAAACGCTACCTTGAGCGGCGCAACGCCGCCCATCCAGAGAAGTGGCGTTTCCGCATCGGGATCAACACGGGGGAAGTGATCGGTTCCATCGTCGGGGTGCAAAAGTACGTCTACGACATCTTCGGCCCCGGCGTGAATCTCGCCTCCCGCATGGAGAGCAGCTCCGACCCCATGCACATCACCGTGAGCGAATCCACCTACAAGCTCATCAAGGACGACTTCATCACCGTCGAGCGTGGCGAGTTCGACATCAAGGGGTTCGGCAAAATGCCGCTCTACTACCTTGAGGGTGAATTTCCCAAATAAGGCGGGGGAAAGGAGAGTCGACCGGGTTTTCCGCCAGATAAGGGAAGTCCCGGCTTTTTCGCCCCGCGCTTGCGCCCACCCCGTTCTTCTGTTAATGTCTGCTTACCTTTGCCGCAAAAGGTGCGGTCGAAAGGTTGTTTTCGGGCCGAAGCAATCAAGGTCTGATAAGGACCGGTGTTCGCTCGCGGCGTTTTACGGCCCTTGAGACCGTTGCCGCTCCAGGTTTCTCTGTGTTGCCTCGGCAATCCATTCC
>CAMYJL010000238.1 GCA_947258645.1 uncultured Nitrospinota bacterium | reverse complement strand
CGGAGCAGCCACTTGTCCCCCACCGGAGCGAAGCCGACGCGAAGCCCGAGCGACGACAATGCAGCGGCGGCCCCGGCGTCGCTCTCTATCGTCAACGCGGCGATGCCCTCTTCGGGGAGTTCTTCTTCCGCCTGTAAAAATCGCGCCTGAAGGACCAGTGACTCGTCTCCGCCGAGCACCAGCGCCGCATCTTCGAAGGGATCGTACACCAGTGTGTAGGCGCGGTCTCCATCGGCGTCGAAGACGCCGCAGGCGGCGAAACCTTTTCCTTCGCGAAGGACCTCCGCCCGCCCGCGGCCCGTCTCGAAGAGGCGCTTCAAACCGGCGTGGGCCTCGATGAACGCCCGCTCATCGCCCCGGACCGCCGGGCGCCCCTCCAGCGCGACGACTCCGCCGCCCTCGTTGACGGGCCCCTCGCCCAGGCGGTTCACCTCGGAAAAACTTTTCGGGGCGATTTCTTCCATCACCTCGGCGGCCAGGCCGCTCCAGGCCCCCCGCGCAGGGTCGACAACGATATCCCATTCCGCCAGATCGCCCGGGCGGAGCCAGCCGTTCGCCAACTCGCGGATGTAGTCGGCATAAAACGCCCGCGCTTCGGAAGAGGTTTCCGTGCACACCCCGCTCTCGGGCGTATCCGCCACCTCTTCCCACGAAGAGTTCCACAGGAGCGCGCTCAACGCTTCATCTTCCTCCGGCAGAGGCTTCAGTGCGCGAGGACCCAGGAATATCTTGATTCCGTTCTGGTCGGCGGCGTTATGGGAAGCGGTCAGGACGATGGCGCCTGCCGCGCCGACGCCCGCCATGTAGACCGCCGCCGCCGGGGTGGGGAGCATGCCGACCGCCAGCATATGGGCACCCGACCGCAGGACGCCCCGCATGATCGCGCCCGCGAAACGCCCTTCCACATCGCGGGGATCCCACGCGACGACGAGTGCTCCGGGGGAGATCAACTCATCCGTCGCCTGCTCCAGGAGCCAGCGCGCGGCGGTGAAGGCATAGTGCTCGGCGAATTCCTCCGTCAGAAGGCCCCGATCCGTGTATGCGCGGCGGGGGTCCACCCCCTGCGCCATCGGATGATCCGCCGAGGCGGCGAAACCGCGCACGCCATCGGTTCCCTGGAATCTGGGTCTGGACATTCGGGAAAAACCGGTCCCCGCCTAGGCGACAGTAACCGACTTGGCCAAGGCGCGCGGGCGATCAACATCCCGCTTGAGCGCCACGGCAAGGAAATACGCCAGGAGCTGGCCCGATATTAGATGAAGGAACGGCGCCAGGATAGAAGACACCCGGGGGAGGACGATCTCCTCGCTGAAGAGCCCCGCCACTTTCTCGTCCCCCTCGAACCGGAAGCCGAGAACAAAGCCGTCCCGGGCACGGACCTCTTCGGCGCTGCTCCGCGTCAGGCTGTGCAGCTCTTCTTCTTCCGGCGGGGGCATGAGGACGATCGTGTGCATATTCTCGTCGATGAGCGAGATCGTCCCGTGCTTGAGAAAACCGGCGCTCATCCCCTCGGCGTGGAGGTAGGTGACTTCCTTCATCTTGAGCGCGCACTCCATCGCCGCCGGGTAGTAAATCCCCCGGCCCAGATAAAGCCAGTTCTTCATGTTCTGGTGCCTGTTGGCCGAAGTGTGCAGAAAGCCGGAGCGCTCGTTCAGCATCTCGGACAAAATATCCGAAAGAGAGGAGATATCTTCCCGGTAGCGGAGGACGTCTTTTTCCCCGAAGCGGCCGCGCATCTCCCCCAGCTCCAATGCGCAAAGGAGAAGGATCAGCGCCTGACTCAGGGCCGCCTTGGTGCTGATGACGCAGATCTCCGGCCCCGAGCCCTGGAGGATCGGAACGTCCACTGTGCGCACGAGGCTCGAGCCCATCACGTTGACGATGGCGCCCGTCTTCGCGCCGTTTTCCTTGGCGTGCCGGATCGCCGTCAACGTGTCGTAGGTTTCGCCCGACTGGCTGATGGCAACGAGGGCGTCTTCCGGCCCGATCTGCGCCAGCTGGGGGAATTCGTCCGTGCTGATGGCGGGCAGGTAGCATCCCGCCAGATGGCTGAAATAATACTGGGCCATCGCGGCGATGTAGTAGGTCGTCCCCACGCCGCCCAGCAGGGTCTGGCGGGACTCGTGAATGATTCCGGCGAGCGCCCTCAGATCCTCCCGGGGGATGTTCAGGGCCGATAGGACCGATGCGGGCTGATCGTAAATCTCCTTGAGCATGTAGTGGGGATAGCCGCCCCGGCGGGACATTTCGACGTCCCATTCGATCTCGGTGACGCTTTTGTCGACCGTCTCTCCGCCCAGGATTTCTTTGACGGAATATCCCTGGCGCGTGACGACCGCGTACTCGCCGTCGTCCATGATGACGGCCTGCTTCGTGAATTCGATGAAGGCGTTGAAATCCGACCCGATAAAGTTCGCGTTATCCCCCAGACCGATGATGAGCGGGCTTTCCCGCTTCGCGCAGTAGATTTTGCCCGGCGATTTCGTCGAGATCACCGCGAGAGAGAATGTCCCATCGATATCCTGCAGGGCAGAGACGAAGGCGAGTTCCATATCATTGCCATGCTTATCGAGGTAGGCACCCAGCAGATGGGCAATGACCTCGGTATCGGTTTCGGAGGCGAATCTCGTGCCGGATTCTTCCAGCTGCTCCCGGAGTTCCCGGTAGTTGGAGACGATGCCGTTGTGAACGACCGCAACGCGGCCCTCGCCATCCACGTGGGGATGGGCGTTTTCTTTGGTGACTGCTCCGTGCGTCGCCCAGCGGGTGTGGGCGATGCCCACCCTTCCCTTCATCTCCGTCAGGCGCGTGTTCAGGTTGACCAATTCGACGGTCCCGACATCTTTCCGAACATCGATGTGACCGTTGGTCTGAAGGGCCATGCCGCACGAGTCGTAGCCCCGGTATTCCAGGGCGGCGATGGAACGGTACAACCTTTTCGCCACGTTGGAAGAGGCCACCATGCCGGCAATGCCGCACATCCTAATTTTCTCCCCGGGGATAGGTGTGGTGTGTCGGAACGATATCCCCCGGCGCGATGACCGCGCCCGCGGCCAGCGTGTTGGAAGCGCCCACCTGCGCACCGTCTCCGACAAAAGAACCCAGCTTGTCCAGGCCGGAATTCACTATGCCCTCCTTCAGAGACAACTGAATTTCCGCACGCTCCAGGTTGTGGTTGACGGTCATGGTCCCGGAACCGACGAAGGCGTCTTCCCCGATGACGCTGTCCCCGATATACGAAAGACGGCCCACCCGCACCCTGTCGAAGAGGGTACAGTTTTTCAGCTCGACACCGAACCCTATCGTGCAGTCGGCGCCTATCGACGTATACGGCCGAACCAGGACGCCGTTACCGATGAAAGAACCCCGGCCGATAAAACAGGGCCCGAAAATGGAGGCCCCCGATTCGATCACGACATCGGGCTCGATCGTCACCGGACCGCGGAACTGAACGGCCCCGCGAAGCTGGACGGTCCCGCTCACGTGGGCCTCCGTCCACGAGCGCATCATCATCTGATTTCCTTCCAGCAGATCCCAAGGGCGCTGGGCATCGAGCCAGGGTTCTTCCCAAATGGCGGCCCGCAATCCCGACGAGCCGATGATCGCGTTCAGGGAAGAATCCATCTCGTGGTCTTCGAGAAAATCGAACAGTTCAAACGGCATCACAAACACGCCGGCCAGGACATAGTTGCCCATCTCTCGCTCGCTCGGTTTTTCCACCAGGCGGTTGATGCGCATATTGGCGTCGAGATAAACCGTTCCGAAGTTCTGTGCCTGAGGAGTGTGGCAAATCGCGGCCACCGGCTCGTTGAAGGAACCGAAGGTCTGAATGACGTGGCGATAGATGTTCCCGGACGTCAGAACGTCCGCGTACACCAGAAGGAAGATTTCCCCCGGCTGGAAAAAATCCCGGGCCCGGCGGGCCGCGTCCCGGATATCCGTGGGGTTTTCCTGCTTCACATACTGAATCGTGACGCCGTGAACCGCGCCGTGGGAAAAATAGTCGATGATGCGCTGGTGGCAGTGCCCGACGACCATGACGACATCCGTCACCCCGGCCGCCCGCAGCTTTTTGAGGGCGTTTTCGAGCAGCATCTCGCCCGCAATCGGCAACATCGCCTTGGGACGCGTCTCGGTAAACGGATAGAGACCGGTGCCTCGACCGGCAGCCAACACCAAGGCTCTCACGAGTGGGTCCTTCGGAGAATCAGGAGCATCTCCAGAATCGGGCTGCGGGGGAGGCGGCAATTCAGCAGAAATTATAGCAAATTCAGGGGCATTTGGGTGATTCGGGCCGAATATCCTATCGGGCGGCCCAAAGGGCCTCGGCACGGGCCAAATCGTCCGGGTGATTCACCCCCATTGCCTCTTGCGGTTCGGGAGCAACCAGGGCCGCCACGGGCAGGCCTTCCTCCAACGCCAGCGGCACCACATCCGGCAGATAGTATTCCTTTTGCTCGTTTTCCGCGCGAATCCGGGGCAGCGCCCGGGACAAAAAATCCAGATCGAATACATAGGTGCCGGTGTTTATCTCGCGAATGGCCCGCTCCTCGTCCGTGGCGTCAGCTTCTTCCCTGATCCCGACGACCCGGCCCCCCGGCCCGCCCTGGCGGAGGACGCGCCCGTAGCCGGCCGGGTCTTCCATGATCGCCGTCAGAACGGTCACGACCGCTCCCTCGGTGCGATGGAGGCCGACCAGCTCCTCCAGCGTTTCCGTCCGGAGCAGCGGAACATCTCCGCAAAGGACCATCACGTCGCCCGATTTGTCCGCAAGGGCGGAAACCCCAACCGAGGCGGCATGGCCCGTCCCCAGCTGCTCGGCCTGCAAAGGGAAGAGCAGGTCCCCGTCGTCCCCCGAAAAAACCTCGCGCACGGCGCCGGCCTGATGCCCGACAACCACCGCGATCGGATGCGCGCCGGTGCACCGGGCGGAGTCGATAACATGATGGATAAGAGGACGCCCGCCGAGGGTATGAAGAACCTTGGCGAGCGGGGAGCCCATCCGCTTGCCCTGACCCGCCGCGAGGACGATGGCGGAGAGTTCTTTTAGCGCTTGCGCCACGCCCTACTTCTCCCGCGACCGGGCACGCGCCGGAACTCGCCGCACCAGGCCCAGCTCGCTGACCCTGCGCCGCAGCGTGTTGCGGTTCATGCCGAGAAGGCGCGCGGCTTTCATCTGGTTTCCGCCGCTCTCATGGAGGACGAGCTCGAACAAAGGTTTTTCGACGCTTCGGATGGTGTGGGCATAAAAATCACTCTCCTGCCCATCATTCAGGCAGGCGACGACCGAGGCGAGGCGATCGCGGAAGAAATCCTCGATGTCGCTCACCTTCCGGGTTTCGGAAGAAGGCTGAAGATCATCGACGGATATCGTCCCACCGTCGGTCAGAAGGTAGGCGCGCCAAAGGGCGTGCTCCAGCTCGACCTCGTTTCCCCACCATTTCTGGGAAGAGAGCAACTCCACGGCGGCGGGCGTGAGCGTGCGCAGGCTTCGGCCCACCCGGCGGGACAGCTCTTCGAGAATGGCGCTGGAGAGTTCGGGAATATCCTTGCGGCGCTCGCGAAGGGGCGGGATGCGCACCACGAGCGCCCTCTTCTCCTTCCCCAAGTGAGGCATCAGCTCATCCTGAAACAGGCGCTCGGGA
>CAMYJL010000237.1 GCA_947258645.1 uncultured Nitrospinota bacterium | reverse complement strand
CGTTTCCCGGAACAACGATATCGGCTTCCCCCGAGACCAGGGCGACTGCGGAAGTCGAGAAGCTCTTGAGCATCAGAGGCTTGTTCTTCGCCAGTTTTTTGAAGTAGTCCCATCCGAATTTCTGGACCATGGCGGCCACCCAGAGCCTCGCCGGACCGCTCTTCTTCGGATCGATTGAGGCGATGCGGCCTTTCCATTTGGGATCCAGGACGTCCATCCAGCTGCTGGGCGCCTGGGCCATCGAGAGCTTTTTGGTGTTGTAGCCGATGGACACATAAGCGGCCCGGCCGGGGATGGAAAACCCTTTGGGATCCGCCTGACCTTTCAGGAAAGCAGGGTTGTTCGCGGAGACGAATTTCGTCAGAACATTCTCTTTGCTCCAACGGATAAATGTGGAAGGGTCACCGACCGAGACGACGTCGCACTTGAGAACTCCAGCCAGCTTCTCCGCTTCGAACATGCGGGTGATGCCGCCGGTCCCTTTGCGCGTCCAATTCACCTTGACCCCGAAGTTTTTCTCGAATCTCTTCGATAACGCTTTCAAAGGACCGCGCCCCATACTGTGGTAGACTGTGACCGATCCTTCTTTCTTCGCCGCCTGAACGAGCTGGTCCTGGGCAGCATCCGCAGACACCGCGCCCACGGCTGAAATCAAAAATACGGCGGATATTAACCCAGGAAATAAATATCGCTTCATGATTTTCTCTCCCCTAGTTGGGTTCACCAAAGAAACTCCGGAAAAATTAATTGTTTTCCAAGCAAACACATCGTTCAGGAGGAAACTCCAGGTTCACTTCCGCTTCGAGCGGGATGTCCCATTCGTCGGTCGCCTCCACGATGATTTCTTTTCCCTTCAGGTCAACCGTGTATTGAATATATTTTCCGTAATATTGCCGTTTTAATATTCTCACCTTGTAAACATTAATGTCCGTTCCGGGAGCCTCCGTGTGAAACTTCACCCATTCGGGCCGAACGCAGAAATACACTTCGTCAGCTGAAGACGCTGCGTTTTCCACCTGTTTGGCCACGGTAATCGGGCCAAAATCCGTTCGAACCCGTATTGTACCGCCGGATGAGCCGTTCTCCAGCTTCCCTGAAAAAATATTTGATGTGCCGATGAAGCTCGCCGCAAAACGGTTTTTCGGAGTCTGATAGAAGACTTCGGGGGTTCCCTCCTGAACCATGCGGCCGTAATTCATCAGGACGATCCGGTCTCCGAGGACCATCGCCTCGGCCTGGTCGTGTGTGACATATACAAAAGTGATTCCGAGCCTTTTATGAAGGTCGGAAAGCTCACTCCGCATTTCGATCCGAAGGTTCGCATCCAGATTGGAGAGCGGCTCGTCCAGGAGGAGAAGAGAGGGCTCTACGACAATGGCGCGCGCCACCGCCACGCGCTGCTGCTGGCCGCCCGAGAGCTCGGTAGAGTAGCGCCCTTCGAGACCGTCAAGCTGAACCATCGAAAGAGCATTCATCACCCTTTTCTTGATGTCGGACTTGTTTATTTTGCGCACTTCCAGGCCGTAGGCCACATTCTGAAACACCGTTTTATGCGGCCAGATGGCGTAGGACTGAAACACCATTGACATTTGCCGGCGATCCGGGGGGATCACTTCGTGCGGAGTCGATATAATATCGTCGCCGATGGCGATATGTCCGTTGTCCGGCTGGAGAAACCCGGCGATGAGCTTGAGCAGGGTGGTCTTGCCGCATCCGCTGGGCCCCAGCAGCACCACGGCCTCCCCTTCCTCAAACTTCAGGCAAAGGTCGTTCACGGCGATGGTTTCGCCGAACGCTTTCGTGAGTTCGTTAATGACAAGATCAGACACGGTTCATCTACCTCACATTTCGAATGCGCCTTTTCCGACCAGCTTCCGGGAAAGCCCGATAAGCGTCAGATTGATGCAAAACACAAGGAACGTCAGAGCACCCAAAGTCCCCATCTCGGCCTCTTCGACGTATTCAAAAATCAGAATAGAAATGACCTCGAGGCCGCCCGTGTAGAGCATGATGGAGGTGGCCATGTCGCGAAATTTCAGACAGAAAATAATCGTCCCGACGGAGAGCAGCGCCTTTTTCATAAGGGGAAGGGTGACGTCCTTCATGGTTTTCGCCCAATGCGCGCCAAGGGCGCGCGAACTCTGCTCCAGTTCCTCGTGGACCTGCTTCAGGGAAGCACGGGCGAACATGAAGGCGATGGGGGCTCCCTTGACGAAATAACCGACCAGGAAAAGCCACAACGTGCCGTACAGCGGGAAGGGCCCTCCCGCAAAGGCAAGGACAAGCGCCACCCCGAGGGCGACGCCCGGAAACGCCATTCCAATCATGGAGAGGAGGGCGAGGCCCTCTTTTCCAGGAACATTCGTCCGCTCTACGATCCACGCCATAACAAATGTAAATCCGATACAAACGAGGGCTGCACCGGTGGCCAGCCGGAAACTATTCCAGAACGCGCGAACGACGACATCGGACGTAGAGAACAGATGCACATAATGCTCGAAACTCAGGTTGTTGAACGATAAGGGAAGCCCCCAGGTGCGCAAGATCGAAGACTCGAACAGCGCCGACATCGGGAGGAGGATGCTCACAAATACAATCCCGAAAGCGTAGGCGCAGAGAGCATATTTCCACTTGCCGATGTCTACCAGCTGGGGCTGGGGGGATTTTCCTGTGACGGTGACGTATTGCTTCCGCCCCAGATACAGACGCTGAAAAATCAGCAACAGCGCCGTCACGATGACAATGGGCGTCGCCGCCGTCGCGGCCATGTGAAATTGGGGCGGATCTTCCGAAAAGAGAGTGTAGACCTGAGTCGAAAGGGTCTGCACATGGACAGGGTTCCCCACGATGGCGGGCGCTCCGAAAACGACAAAACTCTCCAGAATCACGAGGATGAGCCCCGAAAGGATGGCGGGAGTCACGATCGGAAGCGTCACAGTCCGCATCACCCGGAAGTTGCTGGAGCCCAATATCCGCGCCGACTGCTCATAGCTCGGGTCCATGTTGTCGAGCGCGGAAGCGACCGAGAAGAAAAGGAACGGATAGACGAACAGTCCCATGACGAAGGTCATCCCGGCGAAGCTGAAAATGTTGAAAAGTGGAATATCCGTCGAAAAAATCCACATGAACAATTTGTTCAGGCGCCCCGCGCGCGGGCCGAGCAGGATGATCCAGCCAATCGCCCCCAGAAAGCTCGGGGTGGCGAAGGTGAGCACCACCATGGAGCGGATGAAACCCCGGAAAGGCATGTCCGTCCGGGAAACGCCCCACGCCATCGGAAGCGCGACGATGAGGGAAAATATGGATGTCCCAAACGCCAGTTTGAGCGTGGTCCAAAAAGCCGCGAGGAGTTCCGGGTCGGAGAAAAAAATTCTGTAGTTGCTCAGGGTCCATGCTTGAGCGGTGTAGTCATACAAACTGCGCTTGAAGAGAATTCCAAGAGGATAGAGAACGAAAAAGCCGAGGATGGCTGCGGTTCCCAGAAAAATGAGCGAACGAAGGGCTTCATGGCGCCAGCCCCGCACGGCTCCCGTGAGGCTCAACCAAAGAGAACCAGGACTTGACGACGCTACCGCCATACCATCTTCCCTCGCTCAAATTTCACATGATTTCAATAAGATACTACATTCCTTTCAATCAATCCAGCAGACAAAACGAATTAACGGGAAGAAGGCGGAAAACCACGGCAAAAAGTACGAATGGCTTTATCTTTCAACTCTCCGAAAACCTCTCCAATTATCAGTGCTTACACCGACGGATAGCTCTTTTCGGCCTCCTCAGCGCCTTCAGCCATCCGGTGATCTTCGTTCAAGTTTCCCGAACCGGCTGGACTTTTCACCGTAAAAAAAGTGGCAGATCCACCCACCGAACGGCTTCTATGCGCTACGCCGCGGGGGATATGAATCAAATCGCCGCTCTCTACAATGCGCTCTTCGTCACCCAGTATGTAATGGAGTTTACCCGAAAGAACGAGCGTGAACTGTTCTTCATTTGGCTGCTCATGCAAGGGAGGACCGACTCCTTCGGGCTTGGTGACGATCCCCGCCTTCATGAGCTCGCCCGTCACGCTCTTCTGGACGGAGCCGGAATCGGAAACTTTCTCGCTCATCTTGTCGATTTCATGGAACGGCATTTTACGTTCTCCTCAAGGATGTCCAAAATTCTATTCAGAAATTTTTCCCCAATTCATTATTTTTTTCTTTCGGGCTTAGGATTTTCCAATCAAGCCGCCATAGACCCCATGTCCGCCATCGTGCACGGGCGGAGGCCTCCGTTTAAATAGCGCTCTCCCAAGCCCGGCCGATTTGTGGAGAGATGGTTAGTTGCCCAGGCCAGCGCCGAATACACTCCACCACAAATACAATGTCATTTCGTGTGCGGCGCGATGATGCACGAAGCATCGCGGAACACAAACGATCATCGGCGAAAATTCGATTTATCGACGGTATTGATTGAAGTCCGGTTTGCGGCCCTCGACCCAGGCGCTCGTACCCTCCATCCGCTCCGGTGCGTCTGAAAACAGGTCGATGAGCTCCCGTGCGTGATACAACGCAGGGGTTAACATATCCGACTTAAAATTCATTGATGTTTTAAGAACCCGCAGAGAGGTCGGAGCCATCTCCAGGACTTCGCTACACCATTTATCGACCTCGGCATAAAGTTCCCCGTGAGGAACCACCGCATTGATAAGCCCCATGTCCAAGGCTTCTTGCGCTGAATATTCCCGCGACAGGTAAATCATTTCCCGCGCCTTGGCTTCGCCAACATAGAGGGACAACAGTTGCGAACCCCAAAACATGGGCATCCCCGCGCGCTTGGACCCATGCTGACCGAACACGGCGCGGTCCGATGCGATACTCAGATCGCACATCAAATGCAGTTGATTGCCGCTACCAATTGCGCGCCCGTTCACCGCTGCAATGATGGGTTTACCGCAATTACGGATGGCATTCGCGCAGTCCAACAATTTCATGAAGTGAACTCTGTGCGTGCCGGGCCGTTTGGTCAGATGCTGCTTGACTTGTCCCCCTTCATTAAAATGAGTGTCTCCCGCTCCTGTAAAGACAACGACCCCGACGGAGTTGTCTGTATCAGCAGCGCGAAAAGCATGGGTCAACTCGGAAAACGTATCTCCGGTGGTTGCGTTATTGACATCGGGGCGATTGAGCGTGATCCAGGCAATATGCGGCCGCTTCACTTCATAAAGAATGTCTTTGTATTCCATGAAAGTTCCTCCCTATTATCCCGATGCGGGGGTCGAATCAATGGCGCCACCGCACCGTCGTGTTCCGAAAAAACGCCATCCCCGATCAGGCCACGAGGGGAACCATCCGACAATCGCGGTGAAGGCCATTCAGCACCGGTCGGGGGACCACCTTTTTTATCTTCGACAATACGATGCCGAACCCTTTCCATCAATGACAATTTTGGGGACGACCCCGGTGAGTTCGAATGCTCAAAATGAACGAATTTACTTGCGATGAGTTTTCGGGAAGGACAGATGGAAGAGCAAAATTATCGCAACTGGAAACATGATCCCGGGCGTTCGGTATCCCGCTTTCATTTCTCCTATCTCCCCATTGCATGACTCATCCCACCGCGGTCTCCTGAAGAATGCTTTTTCCCGCGGATCGAAGGTCGTCACAAGCTTCGCCGACACGAGCCGCCATCGCTTCTTCGCCGGCCTTCAA
>CAMYJL010000236.1 GCA_947258645.1 uncultured Nitrospinota bacterium | reverse complement strand
CGTTTCAGCCGAAAGAAGCACGACTTCGGTTTCCCCGGGCTGGCCATCGAGTTTTGCCTGAATAAGGCCGGAATCGAGGCGGCGGACCTGGACTACGTTGTCTTCTACGAAAAGCCCTTCCTGAAGTTTGAGCGCATCCTCTCGACCGTCCTTCAGACTTATCCCTCTTCCCGGAAAATTTTTCAGGAAGCGATGATCAACTGGTTCGGGGACAAGCTCTGGGTGAAGGGGATCATCCACAAGCGCCTCGGCGTTCCGCTCGAGAAAATTCTCTTTGTCGAGCACCACATGTCCCACGCGGCGAGCGCTTATTTCTCCTCCCCGTTTGATGAATCGGCCATTCTCACCGTGGACGGCGTCGGCGAGTGGGCCACGACGACGATGGGCCACGCCAGGGGCAACAAAATCGTCTTGGAGCGAGAGCAGCGCTTTCCGCATTCCGTGGGGCTTCTCTACAGCGCCTTCACGGCATTTTTGGGATTCGAGGTCAACGAGGGCGAGTACAAGGTCATGGGAATGGCGCCCTACGGCGAGCCCAAGTACGAGGAGGAGGTCTGGAAAACCGTCCGGCGCGAATCGGGCGGCAGCTTTTCGCTCAACATGGATTACTTCAAGTACCACCGCTCGGCGACCGAGAGCTTCAGCGAGAAGATGGTGGACCTGTTCGGTCCCTCGCGGGAGCCGGAGAGCAAATTCTTCACCCGCAGCTCGGGGTATCCCTCCTACTACGGCGCGAAGCCGCCGAATTATGAAGAAGCCTGCCGCCTGAACGAGCACTACGCCGACGTGGCGGCCAGCATCCAGGTCGTCACGGAAGAACTCGTGCTCGGCATGGCCAGGGAGCTCCGCCGCTCCACTGGGCTCGACCAGATATGCATGGCGGGGGGCGTGGCGCTCAACTCGGTGGCGAACGGGCGGATTCTCAGGGAATCGGGGTTTAAGGAACTCTACATCCAGCCCGCGGCGGGCGATGGCGGAGGCGCCCTCGGGGCGGCCCTCTACGTTCACAATGCCCTTCTGGGTGGCGAGCGCTCCCCCGTGATGGAACACGCCTACTGGGGAGAGGAATACAGCCAGGCCGAAGCGGCAGAGCAGCTTCGCGAAGCCGGTGCCCAGTGGGAAGAAATCGAGGATGAGGCCAAACTGCTGGAGCGGGTCGTGGACTGTCTTTGCGCGGGAGATGTCATCGGCTGGCATCAGGGCCGGTTTGAGTGGGGCCCGCGCTCGCTCGGCCACCGTTCCATCCTGGCCAACCCGACGAGCGAGGAGATGAAGGAGATCGTCAACACCAAGATTAAATTCCGGGAACCCTTCCGCCCGTTCGCGCCATCCGTGCTGGCGGATCGCGCCGGGGAGTATTTTGATATCGATGAGCCGGAGCGCCACTATCCCGCACGCTTCATGCTGCTTGTCGTGCCCGTCCGCGAGGAAAAACAGTCCACCCTCCCCGCGATCACCCACGTGGACGGGTCGGGAAGACTCCAGACCGTCGTTCAAAAAGAAAGCCCCCTCTACTACCGCTTGATCGATACGTTTGGAAAAGCGTCGGGCACTCCGGTGGTTCTCAATACCTCGTTCAACCTGCGCGGCGAGCCCATCGTCAACACGCCCGCCAACGCCCTCAATACCTACAGAGCCTCCGAGATGGACGCCCTGGTGGTGGGGAATTTTTTCCTTCATAAATGATCGCCCGTCCGAGGTACAAT
The DNA here is from genome assembly GCA_947258645.1 of uncultured Nitrospinota bacterium. Lineage (GTDB taxonomy): Bacteria > UBA8248 > UBA8248 > UBA8248 > UBA8248 > CAMYJL01. Next base: position 4,023 of record CAMYJL010000236.1, on the reverse strand, counting down.
CCGTAATCTGATATGCATTCTCGAAAATTTTCCTCACGTAAAAACGCCTGGAGAATGCGAATATGAAACCGGGAGTTTTGATGCGGACGTGGGTTATTGCGGTCTTGGTGCTCGTTGTGTGCGCCGGTGCGTTTCATGTTACCGCGGACCCGGCGCCGAATCCGTTTCGCAAGCGGTTTGCGCCCAAATGGATCGCCGTGGGGGGAGACTGGACCCCGCCCGCCCTGCGCCACGGCAGGACCGGGGTGGTCGAGAGCCAGGTGACGCGCCCGCGCATGAAAGTTCCTGTTGCATCTTCCGATGCGTATCGGCTCCGGATATTTTATATGTTAGGCGGCGACAAACCGGCTGCCGTCCTCTTCTCCGGAAAAAAAGTGGGTGTGTTGACCCCGGCGCGGGAGTGGAGCGGGGCGATTGTTTCCATCCCCTTTGTCCAGAAAGATAATAATCCGGAATTGTCCTTTGATCTGCCCGGGGGCGGCCGCCTCTCGATCCGGCGGATCGATTACCGGAATTATTTTTTTCGGCTCGGCTCATTTTTCTCAATCAAGCCCGAGGGTGGAAGCCGGGCTTCTTATAGCGTCCTGTGGCTCATCTTCACGTTGGCGGGAATGATCGCGCTTGGTTTTTTGGCGACGGTCCTGAGCCGCGGAAGACCGGGCGGGCCGGATGTGATCGTTCGGGTAAGTTTGCCGATCGGATTTTTGGGGTTGGCGATCGTTCTCCTTTCGAAACTTTTCGGGTTTTCCATCCATGCGCATCCGGCCTTCCTGACGGGTATATTCATCGCCGTACCGGCTGGAGACGTGCTGCTAAGGACGCAGGGTGGCTGGAAGATTGTGGCAGGACGCCTGGCTTTGGGGGCGCTGTCCGCCGTCGTCGCGCTGGCGATTGCAGAGGGCGCTCTCCGCGTTTGGGATCCGCCCATCAGCCGCCCCCGCATCGGAAGCTATGCCACCTACTCGCCGGAGCTCGGCTGGAAGAACCGCCTCGGCGTGCAAGGCTGGCAGGTGGACATCGGCTATCATATCCGGGTCAACCGCCATGGCCACCGGGGGCCGGAGTATCCGGAGAAGAAGCCTCGGGGCGTATTCCGCATCCTGGGGCTGGGCGACTCGTTCACCTTTGGATGGGGCGTGGAGGAGGGGCAGACGTTTCTGCGCGTTCTTGAAAAAAAGCTCCGCGCCGAAGGCTACCGGGTGGAGATTCTGAACGCCGGCGTTCCGGCCTGGCACAGCGTCCAGTCGCTCCATTACCTTCTGAAAGAAGGCGCTCGGTTTCGGCCCGATCTGATCGTCCTGAGTTTCTTCGTGGACGATGTGTATGACAAGAAGCTAGAAAAATTACGCTCCAGCAAAAGAGCCATCAGCCTCCGCGATGAGGAAGCGGCGCTTCGTCAGAAAAAAAACAGCCTGACACGGAAGCTCCGCCTGTATAACGTCTGGTTCAACTACCGGAAGATACAGAGAGCTTCGAAAGAACACCTTCGTCTCAATCCGTATCAGGATTTCGAAGCCGAGCGAAAAACGCTTCCCCGCGACTTCGAGAAGGACCCCAAGCTGGTGGAAGGGTTGGAGCGGGTGGTCTCCGAGTGGGTCAAAGCGCGGGAGGAGCTGAAAATACCCTTCATCTTTTCATACATCCCACCCGGGGGCGCCCTGAACGCCCCAGCCTACCAGGGCCATTCCCGGGAGCTGAAGCGTGTCAGCCGCGAGAAGAACTTTCCGTTTCTGGATGTTGGTTCTCTCTTTGAGAAGCATCCCGATCCGCGAAAACTCTACTTGCATCCCCGCGACCAGCACATGAGCGCGGCAGGCCACGCCCTGATGGGCGGGGCGCTGGCCGAGCTGGTCCTGAGAGGCGGATGGCTCAAGAAGTAGAGCGGAAGATCTTAGAGTTTCCGGAGCGTCTTCTGGCGGACGCGCTCTTTCTTGGAGAGGCGCCGGGGGTTGCCCTTCTTTTTCGTCGAGGTGCGGCGCGGCCGGGGCTCTTCCGGCCCATCTTCGTCTCCCGCCGACGCCAATATCAGCCGGTCCGCGAATTCGCCCGAGCGCACCACGGCACCCGCGAATTCTCGCGCCGCCTCGCCGAGGGCGCGGTCCGAGGTGACGAGCGTGGCGCCCCGCATCTCCTTTTGAAGCATTCTGAGGATCAGATCGTCCGCGATCTCGCCCCGGGAGAAAACGACCTTGATCCCGTGCTGGCGCGTGGACCTCTCTCCGCCCGGGTTCCGCTTTCCGTCGAAGACGACGGTGATGTCGGGGGATGAAGAGACCGTGCGCTTGTAGTCACGGAGGAGGGCGAGGAACCCGTTTCGGCCTTCCTCCAGATCCTGCCGGAGGAGGCGTCCCAGCCGGGGAATCGCGGGAATCACGTTGTATCCGTCGATGAGAAGTTTCATGCCGCTCCCGAAAAACGATCTCAGGAAGAGATCTTCCAGTTCTCCTCCATTGTAGCACCACTCTCGGCGAGCACCCCGTACGCCGGACACCTGCGCCGCCGCTCGGACTTGATTTGCTCCATTTGATCCGGCGTGGCGTCGGTGCGGATGTCGATGTCCACCTCCACTTCGGTATAGCGGGGATGATAGCCCTCGGCCCCCGCGATGCCGCGCGGGCTGTAGCTGCCCCGAGCCTCCACTTCCAGCGCGTGTATCGTGACGCCCATTCCGTCCGCGATGCGTTTGAGGAGCATGTTCGTCGCCCCGGCGTAGGCGCAGATCATCATCCCGGTCGGGGCCGGGCCCTTCGGCTCTCCACCGGCGTAGCCGGGCGAGTCAATGTAGAGCGTATGACCGTCCGGCGTCTTGATCTCGGAGCACTCGCCGCCCTGCCAGACGGCGTGGGCCCTCGCCACGTTAACCTCGGGAAGCTCTTTCTTGGCCATGGTGCCATCTCCTGAATAAAAGAACCCGTAAAAACAGGAAGAAATAGTAAGGGAGATTCGGGGAGAGGGGAAGGAGAGGAGTATCCGAGGAACGCGAAAATCGCAGAGATGTTTCCGTTAAGACTTCGCCCGTTCGGCGGCCTGCGCCAGTGCGCGGCCGGTCCACACGCGGGCGAGCTGGCGGCGGAAATCGGCGGATGCGTAAAAATCCTCGAGCGGATCGACCTCATCGGCGGCATGGGCCGCCGCGGTTTCGATGTTCTCCGCGGTGGGCGCTAATCCGGCGAGGGCCTCTTCCACCCGGTTGGCCCGGTAGGCGGCCCCGGCCACACCCGTGATGCCGACCCCGGCGGATTCGATTGTGCCGTTGCCAAGCGTCAACGTCGCCGCCACGCCGCATACGGCAAAGCCGCTCGCCCCCTGGGCCGCCTTGCAATAGACGCCGCCGCTTCCGGAGGGCGGAATCGGAACGACGACCGAGGAAAGAATCTCGTTGCCCACGATGGCGGTTTCGTAAGCCCCCTCAAAGAAGTTTTCCGCGCGCATCGAACGCGCTCCCTCCGGGCCGGTGAGAACAATCTCCGCATCGAGAGCGATCATCGCCGCCGGGTAATCCGCCGCCGGGTCGGCGTGGGCGAGACTTCCGCCGATAGTGCCCCGGTTTCGCACCTGCACGTCCCCGATCTGCCCCGCCGTTTCCGCTAGCAGAAAACACGCTTTCTGGACGATCGGAGAGCTCGCGATCTCATGGTGTGTTGTCAGGGCGCCGATGACGATGGCGTTGTTTTCCATGACCATCCCGCTCATGCCGGGGATGTGCCCGATATCGATCAATATTTCGGGTTGGGCCAGCCGGGCCTTCAGGATGGGGAGGAGGCTGTGACCCCCGGAGAGGAGCTTGGCTTCCGTCCCGTAGTTCTGAAGCATCTTGACGGCTTCTTCCAGCGTGGCGGGCCGGTAGTAGTCGACATCCGCGGGGATCATCTCAGGCCCCCTTTCCGGCCGTTGCGCGCCAGATCCGCTCCGGGCGCACCGGCATGTCGATATGGCGCACGCCGAAGGGAGAGAGCGCGTCGATGACGGCATTCACCACTGCCGGGGTGGAGCCGATGGTTCCCGCCTCGCCTACGCCCTTCG
>CAMYJL010000235.1 GCA_947258645.1 uncultured Nitrospinota bacterium | reverse complement strand
ATGGACGACCCCTATCTCATTCCTCCCGATTTTCTGGACGATGGCGAATATGTCGTCGTCTACGACCCGCTCGACGGTTCTTCGAACATCGACGTCAATGTCAGTATCGGCTCCATCTTCTCCTTCCTGAAAAGGAAAACCTCCGTCGACGGCGCCCAGCTCGAGGATTTTCTTCAGCCCGGGGCGGAGCAGGTGTGCGCCGGATACGTCATCTACGGATCGTCCACCATGCTCGTTTACACGACAGGAAACGGGGTGAACGGATTCACGCTCGACCCTTCCGTCGGGGAATTTTTTCTCTCCCATCCCGACATTCAGATCCCCGCGCGGGGGAAGATTTACAGCATCAACGAGGGGAACTCCTCCAAATGGGAAAAGCCCGTCACGAACTACATCAACCACCTCAAGCAGGAAGACGAGGCGTCGAACCGCCCCTATTCGGGCCGCTACATCGGCTCACTCGTCGCGGATTTTCACCGGAACCTCCTGAAAGGCGGCATCTTCCTCTATCCAGGCGACAAGGTCAGCCCCAACGGGAAGCTCCGCCTGCTCTACGAATGCAACCCCATGGCCTTTATCATCGAGCAAGCGGGCGGCGCCGCCAGTAACGGAAAACATCGCATTCTCGACATTCAGCCCGAAAAGCTCCACCAACGCGTTCCCCTCATCATCGGCAGCAAGGACGACGTTGCCGAGGCGGAGCGCTTCCTTTCAGGAGAAACGGTCTGATGCAAAAACGATTTCCCTCGGGCGGACTCGCTCTCGCGTGCCTTCTTCTCATTTCCGGCTGCGTGGGAGTCGATGAATTCGAAAGAAAAGTGTCCGAATCCACCGGCCTCCGCAAGGAATTGGAATCCGCTCAGGCCCGCATTAACGCTCAAAAAAAGACCATCGAAGACCTCCGGAAAAAGGGCCAGTCGCGCCGTCTGGAAGGAGAGGAGCTTTCCCAGTCCCTCTCGATGTCACGGCGCCACGGTCAGCAACTTGAGGCGAGCACAGCGGATTTGCGTGCCCAGACCGCCGCCCAAAGCGAGGAAAACAAAGAACTCCAGGCCAAAGCGGCGAGACTGGAAACGGCCCTTGACCAGAGCCGTCAGAAATCCGACGAAATGGAAAAAAGCATCGTCGGCCTACGCAAGCGCGTCGCAAAGTTTGAGGACAAACTGCGCCTTCAGATTCAACTGGAGCGGGATCTGGTCGCCCAGTTGTCCTCCGAAGTCGGAAATAACCTGGTCAAGGTTCAGCGCACGGGGGACCAGGTTATGTTGAGCCTGGAGAGCTCGACGCTTTTCTCCTCGGGAAGCGCTACCCTTCGGGCTCGCGGGAAAAGCCTTCTCAAAAAAATCGCAGGTAACCTGCGCCGGCACACCAACCGCGAAGTTCAGGTTCAAGGTCATACCGACAACGTTCCGATCAGTGGCAGGCTCGCCGATCGATGGGAGTCCAACTGGGAGCTCTCCGCGGCGAGAGCCACGCGCGTCGCGCGTTATCTGGTCGAGGTCGGTAACGTCGATCCAAGAAGAATATCCGCCGCCGGCCTGGGCGAGTTCCGGCCGATAGCGGACAACAAGACCAAAGACGGCAAAAGAAAAAACCGGCGAATCAACATCGTGCTGTTCTTCCCGTCGTCATAACCGGCCCGGCATGCTGGCCTAAATCTTTTCGGCGCCATCAATTCAGCCATTTTTCCCTTCAACCAACGGATCGGAAGGAGAATCGCTTCTTGATCATCGAGCAAATTCCGGTCGGCGCTTTTCAAATGAACAGCTACATCGTCGGCTGTGAGGAAACGAAAGAGGCGATTTACATCGACCCGGGCGCCGAGGTGGACCGCGTCATCGATACCGCCAGGGGGCTCGGTCTCGAGTTCACCCAGATCATCGGAACCCACGCCCATCTCGACCACGCCGAAGGGGCCCAAGAGGCGAAAGAAAAACTGGGGATCCCCTACCGGATTCACGAAGCGGAGATGTACAACCTTCAGCACATGCCGGATGCCGCCCGAATGTACGGATTTCCAGAACCGCCGGTCCCCGGGGTGGATGGTTTCCTCGTACCGGGTGAAACACTCACCGTTGGACATCTTACCTTCGAAATCCGGCTGACCGACGGACACGCACCGGGCAACATCACCCTCTACCAGCCCAGCGTTGGGGAAGAGCCGGGGCACGCGATCGTGGGTGACGCGCTTTTCGCCGGCTCGATCGGCCGGACCGACCTCTACAAGGGCGACGCGTCCACGCTCCTGGAGGCCATCCGCACCCAGCTGCTCACACTGCCATCGGACACCGTTGTTCATCCCGGCCACGGTCCCGAGACAACAATCGGCCGGGAGGCGGAGACCAACCCTTACTGCCAGCCCGGCGCCGAAAAATATCTCTAATGAACGAACGATCCGACACCCCACAGGCGCATCCACATCTGGGCGGAAACATCCGTTTCTGCGTCGTGTGCGGATCGCCCCTGACCTTCCGTGCCTGGGAGGAGGGCGACGGAACCATGCAGCTATGTTGCGCCGGCGCGAGCTGCAACAATGTTCATTTTCTAGACCCCAAGCTCGCCGCCGGCGTCATCCCGACGGTGGACGGCAAGGCGGTCATCGTTCAGCGGGCGCACAATCCCGGAAAGGGTCTGTGGACTTTCCCGGGCGGATTCGTCAATCGGGGAGAGGTGGTCAGCACCGCCGCCGCGCGCGAAGCTCTCGAAGAGGCGGGGATCGAGGTGACCGTCGGGCCACTGCTCGGCGTGTACTCCTTTCCTGAAAATCCGACGGTCCTCATCGTGTACACGGGCGAGGTCGTTAAAGGGAAACCGCGCGCGCTGGCCGAGAGCATCGACGTGCGCCTCATCGGGCCGGAGGAGATTCCCTACGATGATCTCGCGTTCGACACCACACGAGCGGCCTTCCGCGATTGGCATTCCTGGATAACCAAGGGAAAACCGCCTCCCGGAAAAGACGGCAATTTTTAACGCATCCGGCGTATGAGGAGAAAGAATGACCAGCCCAATCTTCGATGAAAACCTGGTCCGCCTTCGCGATCTGGACACGCCGACGGTCTCAAACGCCATCGAATCGTTTGGCGTGCGTCCCCGATCATTGGGCCATACGGACGCGGGAATCAAGTGCCTGTTTCCCGAGCTCGGCACCGCGCTGGGGTATGCCGTCACTTTCACGACCAGCGAATATGGACCGGGAGAGACGCGCGGCCACGGCGAGCGGATCCGGCTGCTCGAAGCGGTGGAGCGAGCGCCGAAGCCCTGCGTCGTCGTCCAGCAGGATACCGGCGCAAGACCTCTTTCGGCCTGCTTCTGGGGCGAGATTCAGGCCAACCTCTTCACCCGCCTGGGGGCGGAGGGCGCGATTCTCGACGGGGTGGTGAGAGACCTCGAAGCGATGGAAGAGGCCGGCCTGAAGGTATGGGCGGCGGGAGTGACGGCATCGCGGGGAGATCTCCGCGTCGTTTCCGTCAATGTTACCGTCTCCGTCGGCGGAATGGCCGTGAACCCCGGTGACCTCGTCCACGCCGATACCAACGGGGCGGTTGTCGTGCCAAAGAAAATCGCGGCACAGATTCCGGATGCGGCAAAAAAAGTCCTTGAAAAAGAAAAGGCAATGCTCGATCTCATCCGCTCCCCGGAATTCACTCTCGCGGAGCTTCAAAAACACTATTATTCCTGACTACGAATCGCGCATACCTCAGGGGAGGAACCCTCATGAAAGTAAAACAATACAAAGACGTGGAACTCAAAACGGAGAAAGAAGCAAAGGGAGCGGGCATCCGCTGGCTGCTCAGTGAGCGCGACGGCATGACGGATATGGCCATGCGCGTGATCGAGATTGAGGCTGGGGGTCAGACGCCCCACCACGCGCATCCGTGGGAGCATCAGGTTTTCGTCCTCAAGGGAACCGGCCGCGTCATCGCCGAGGGTGAAACGCAGAAATTCGGGCCGGGATCCGCGATTTTCGTCGGGCCGAACGAAGAGCATACATTCCATAACGACTCGGACGAGACGATGGAATTTGTCTGTATGATCCCCGTCCGGGCGACCAGCGCCTACGACCATTAATCCCGGCCGGGAGCGAAAGCCATGATCGTCGCGGTTGTCTGGCCCCGGGAAATATCGAAGACCAGCCCCACGGAAAAGGCCGCCCGCCAGATAGGGCGATTTATCGCCGCCGCCGGCCACGCGCTCATGCTCTCTCCGGCGGATGCGCTTTCACAATTTTCTTCGGAAGATTACCGCACCGCTGGAGGGGCGCGTCTGATCGGCCTGCTGGGCCAAACCAGGCCCAGCGCCGTGGGAACCTCGTTTTTTGACGAAACGGTTTGCGGCGTCAGACGGGATGAATTCCCCGACCGGATGTTCCAGCTGGCCGATGCGGTGCTTTTCATGGAGGCGCTGCCGAAAGAGCCCGACTGGATCAATCACATCGGAAAAAACGAAAAGCCCGCATACCTGATCACAAACGCCGCGCATCCCGAGCTTCCAGAAAATGCGAGGGCGAACATCCGTATCCTGACGAGCGTGGATGAGTTTGCCCGCGAGCTGGCCCGACTTTTCAGCCGACAAATCATCAGCCGACCAGATCCCATGAAAGAAAAACTCCGTAAGATGGGAACCCCATAATCCCGAATCGCCTCACTCCCGGATACCCAACATATAGCGTTTCTCCTGAGTTCTTTTACCATATCTTGATTTTTGCCAAGGCCCTGCTTGAAAACATATAATCAATTCATTATCAAATATTTACACTGTTACACTCAAGACCTGACAGCCATGGCCAGACGGTGCCGGAAATAAAAATTGGGCACAAAGACATATATTTCAAACTACTAAAGCTAGCTTTCAAAAAATCACTTGAATTTATCCTTGGTTCTTTGTAATATTTGGGCCGTTCCCAATTTCGCCCCGTTATAGGGACGTTCATGACACACTTGGAAAGGGACCTCTTTTCCCTGATTTCTCTGGTTAGCAATGTCACCGAAGCGTACTCGGCATGTCTCTTCCTGGAGAACAAGCGGCGGCGTACCTTTCAGCTGACCACATTTCACAGCCTCAGCCCAAACATTATCTCGGATGCGTCCATCAAAAGCGGTCAAGGATTTATGGGGTGGGTGCTGGAGAATAATTCGCCTCTCAGCATCAATCAATTCGACAAAGACACGATCGTCGTTGGCTACTACAGCCGGGACGAAGACATCAAATCATTCATGGCCACTCCCCTTCCCTCGACACTGACGAAGGGCGCTCTGGCCATCGACAGCAAAAAGCAATGGACGTTCACAAACAAAAGCCAAAAGATTCTAGCAGGGTTCGCCCAACAATTCGCTTACCTGGTGGATGGCGCCCTGGCGGCAGCACAGCTAGAGCGCCGGAGCGTCGATGTAGACGCGTTCAGCAGTTACCTTTCCTCGCTCCGTGCATGCGAGAGTGAAGACCAGCTGCTCAACGCCATCTGCCTTGTGCCGCGCGAATTGGTCCCCTTTGACGCCTGCTTCCTCGTCTTGCGGGACGAGGAGGCAGGCGTTTCCCGTCTCGTCAGAACTTCGGGCTTCGGTGAGCTGTTTCTGGATGATGTCCCTGTCAGCGATCGGTCAAGCATCGTGGGGTATGTCCTGAATAAAAGCGAGCCCCTGAGACTTCCCGATTTGAAAAATCGGCCTCTTTTTCATCCGGACGAGCCGTCTTTTGGCGCTCGTTCCATCGTCGCCGTTCCGCTGAAAGACGGGGT
>CAMYJL010000234.1:5270-21129 GCA_947258645.1 uncultured Nitrospinota bacterium | reverse complement strand
AATTTTCAAATATTTTTACTACCGTTCGATAAAGTATGATTGAACATGATTATTTAGGGTTCTGTAACACTGGATTGGTGAGATGACCCTTTGGATCACTAATATCATCTCAAATTAATTTTTCTTACATCCTTTATCCCATCCAGAACCTTTTGCCCGGCTCAGAATGACTCCTTAATAAAATCAACTCCCCCGGATGACAAATCCCCCCGCTTCGGGCGACAATACGAAAAATAATTCATGACACCGCACTGGCCCTGGAGGATATTTGCGTGAACGAACCCGGCATCATCTGGCGGCCCAACAAGGATTTTCGGGAGAACAGCCACGTCGCCCGGCTGATGGAGAAGATCGGCGTGGCGGATTACAGGGAGCTCCTCGCCTGGTCGGTCGAGGACATCCGCCGCTTCTGGGAAGTCGTTTTGGATGACATCGGCTTCGAGTGGCAAAAACCCTACGACGAGCTCCTCGACATGAGCGGCGGCTTCCCCTGGCCGAAATGGTTCGTGGGCGGGGAGACGAACATCGTCCTGAACTGCATCGACCGACACCTCGCGAGCGAGAAGCGGGATCAAACCGCCCTCATCTGGGAGGGCGACGGCGGCGAGGTGCGCCAGTACACCTACCAGGCGCTTTCCCTCGAGGTGAACCGCGCCGCGAACGCCATGCGCGCGATGGGCCTCAAGCCCGGCGACGCCGCCGGGGTGTTCCTTCCGCTCGTGCCGGAGGCGGTCATCGTCATGTACGCCTGCTTCAAGACGGGCGTCGCCGTGCTCCCCGTCTTCTCGGGCTTCGGCCCGGAGGGACTGGCCGAGCGGCTCGCGCACGCGGGAGCGAAAATTCTCTTCACGGCCGACGGCGCGGTGCGCCGAGGCAAAAACGTTCCCCTCAAGACGACGGCGGACGAGGCGCTCAAGCGGGAAACCTCGGTCGAAAAAGTCGTCGTCATCCAAAGGTCCGGGGTCGAGGTTCCCATGAAAAAGGGCCGCGACGAGACCTGGGAGGAATTCACGGCGGACCATCCCGACCGGGCGATGACGGCGCGCCTCCCGGCGGATGCGGTTTCGATGATCATGTACACCTCGGGCACGACCGGAAAGCCCAAGGGAACGGTCTACACCCACGCCGGGCTGATGACGGGCCCCGGGCGCGAGTTGCGCTACTGCTTCGACCTGCGCGAGGGCGACATCATGTACTGGGTGACGGACTTCGGCTGGGTGATGGCGCCCTACGAGCTGGTGGGCTCTCACTTCAGCGGCCAGACCTGCCTGCTCTACGAGAGCGTGCCGAACCACCCGGCCCCCGACCGCCTCTGGAAGATCGTCGCCGACCACAAGGTGACCCACCTCGGACTGTCGCCGACGGCCATCCGCGTCCTCAAGAGCGAGGGCGACGAGTGGGTGAAAAAGCACGACCTGTCTTCCCTCCGCGTCCTCGGCTCCACCGGCGAGCCGTGGGATCCCGAATCCTACATGTGGTTTTTCGAAAAAGTGGGCAGGAGACGATGCCCGATCATGAACATCTCGGGCGGCACCGAGATCGGCGCCTGCCTGCTCCAGCCCCTTCCCGTCATGGACCTCACCGTCGGCACCCTCGGCGCGCCCGCATTGGGGACGGACACGGATGTCTTTGACGACGAGGGGAAGCCCGTCCGCAACGAGGTGGGCCATCTCGTCCTCAAGCAGCCGATACCGTCTTTGACCGCCGGGTTTCTAAAAGAGCCGGATCGGTATCTGGAGACCTACTTCTCGCGGTGGGAGGGCGTCTGGTACCACGGCGACTGGGCCAAGGTGGACGAGCGCGGCCTCTGGTACCTCTACGGCCGCTCGGACGACACCATCAAGGTGGCCGGAAAGCGCGTCGGGCCCAGCGAGATCGAGGCCGAATTGATCAAGCACCCCGGCGTCGTCGAGGCCGCCGTCGTCGGCACCCCCCACCCCGTCAAGGGCGAGGGCCTCACCTGCTTCGTCGTCATGAACGGGGACTTCGAATACACCGACGCGCTTCGCGAGGAACTCAAGGATCAGGCGGTGGAATACTTGGGAAAAAGCCTGCGCCCCGACGAGGTGAAATTCGTCCAGGCCTTGCCCAAGACCCGCTCGGCCAAGATCGTCCGCGGCGCGATCAAGAAAGTCTATCTCGGCCAGGACGTGGACCACATGGACCTGAGTTCATTGGAGAATCCGGATGTTCTCGACGCGATCCGCGAGGCGACGTAAATTAATAGAAGAACCCTGAGCCGCCCGGATCGATGAAAACGGGGGGATGCCGTCGGCGCTTCCCGGGAGGTGGGACATGACCCTTGAATTGCTTCGCGACATGCTGGGCTGGTGCTCGGTGATCAACATCGGCCTGCTGCTCTACTGGTGGCTGATCATCACCTTCGCGCACGACTGGGTCTACCGGTTCCACGGCAGATGGTTCAAGATACCGGTCGAAACCTTCGACGCCATCCATTACGGCGGAATGGCCTTTTTCAAGCTCACCATCTTCGTGTTCAACCTCGTCCCGTATCTGGCTTTGCGGATAGTGGGGTGAGGGGTGGTTGGGAGAGGTGATCTAACCGGGATGGCGGACGCATGGGCTTGAGTATCCTGGAAAACCCCAGCTTTCTCGACTTAATCAAGGTGGCGATGTGAGCGCAGATCTCCCCCCGGCAGACCGGCCCGACGCCGCACTGACCAAGGTCCGCTGCCGCGCCTGCCGAGAGGAGATCTTGGAAGGGGCAAGGAAATGCGTTCACTGCGATTCATACCAGGACTGGCGCCGCTATCTGAACGTCAGCTCATCCATCCTGGCGTTGCTGGTTGCGCTCGTCTCCGTGACCTCGATCATGCTGCCCATCCTCGGAAAGACGCTCCGGGGGGAGAACTCAAAAATTGACCTCATCTTCATCGGCATCGAGAAGAATTTCTTCACTCTCGTCGCGACGAACCGCGGTCCCAGGCCGGGAGTGGTGCCCTACGCCACCCTGGAGCTGACTGGTCAAAACGGCCAGGCCGTCACCTGGAAACTCGAGCCACGGACCGAGCTCTTCGTCGTTAACGGGGACACCACGAAGAGGATCACCTTCCGGCTCCAGCCGCCCGAATATCGGATGTTTCTGCTGCGGATCACACGGCACGGCGAGTTCCAGGCGCACCGCCTCATCGTGCGCGCGCGCGAGTTCGACGGCTCCATCTCGCGATTCCGGTTCGACGTGCCACCCGAGATGTTCCGCCGTTTCGTCCACTACGTCAGGAACCGGAGGTAGAATGGGCGGGCGGCACCTAGGGCCCACCATCTCTAGAGGATGAATTGAATGAGTGCTCCACCCGTCATCTGGCGCCCTTCCGACGATTTTCTTAACAACTCGAACGTGGCGCGGCTGATGAAGAAGAACGGCATCACCAGTTACCGGGAGCTGCTAGCGTGGTCGGTGGCGGACACGCGGCGGTTCTGGCGCGCGGCGATGGAAGACATGGATGTGGCCTGGTACCAGCCTTTCGATGAAGTTCTGGACATGAGCGGGGGCTTTCCCTGGGCGAAGTGGTTCGTGGGCGGGGAGACGAACATTGTCCTGAACTGCATCGACCGGCACCTGGACGAAAGAAAAGATCAGACCGCCATCATCTGGGAGGGGGACGGCGGCGAGGTCCGAAAATTCACCTACGGCGGGATGGCGGCGGAGGTGGCGCGGCTCGCGAACGCGATGCGCGCAATGGGGATGAAGCCGGGGGACGCGGCGGGGATATTCATGCCGATGATCCCGGAGACGGTGTTTGCGATGTTCGCCTGCTTCAAAATCGGCGCGGTGGCGATCCCCATCTTCTCGGGCTTCGGGCACGAGGCGGTGGCCGAGCGGCTGAACCACGGCGCGGCGCGGGTGGTCTTCACCTCGAACGGCGGGAAGCGCCGGGGCAAGGAAGTCCCCGTCAAGGCGGCGCTCGACCGGGCGCTGGCGCTCGAGACGAAGGTGGATAAAGTCGTCGTCTATCCGCGGACGGATTCCGACGCACCCATGAAGGCGGGCCGCGACGTGACCTGGGCGGAATTCACCGAGCGACAACCCGCCGAGGCCGAGACCGAGCGCCTTCCCGCCGAGGCGCGCGCACTCATTCTCTACACTTCGGGGACGACGGGCCGACCCAAGGGGACGATTCATACCCACGCCGGGCTTTTGGCCACAATGGCGAAGGAGATCGGCTACTGCATGGACTACCGCGAGGGCGAGGTCTTCTTCTGGGTGACGGACATCGGCTGGATGATGGGCCCCTGGGAGTTCGTCGGGGTGCAGTTTTACGGCGGAACCTATTTCATCTTCGACGGCGCGCCGAACTGGCCCGAGCCCGATCGGCTCTGGCGGATGATCGCCGATCACCGGATCAACACCTTCGGGGTCTCGCCCACGGCCATCCGCGTCCTCGCCGCCGCCGGTGAGAAGTGGGCCGCGAAGCACGATCTCTCCTCCCTCCGGATGCTCGGCTCGACGGGCGAACCCTGGGACCCGGAATCCTACATGTGGTTTTTCGAAAAAGTGGGCGGCGGGCGCTGCCCCATCATGAACATCTCGGGCGGGACGGAAATCGCGGGCTGCCTCCTCCAGCCCTATCCCGTCGCCGAGCTCACGCCTTGCTCATTGGGCGGGCCCGCGCTTGGGGTGGACACGGATGTGTTCGACGAGGAGGGAAAGCCCGTCCGGGACGAGATCGGCCACCTCGTCTGCAAGCAGCCGATGCCCTCCATGACGAAAAGTTTCCTGAACGACGATGAGCGCTACATCGAGACGTACTTTTCGCGCTGGGATGATGTCTGGTATCACGGCGACTGGGCCAAAGTGGACGAAAACGGACATTGGTATCTCTTCGGCCGCTCGGACGACACCATCAATGTCGCCGGAAAGCGCGTCGGGCCCGCCGAGGTCGAGTCCGCCCTCATCGGGCACCCCGCCGTCGTCGAGGCCGCCACCATCGGCACCCCCCACCCCATCAAGGGCGAGGGCCTCACCTGTTTCGCCGTGCTGGGCGCAGGTTTCGAGCCGACGGACGCCCTGCGCGAGGAATTGAAGGACGAGGCCGTGAAATACCTCGGAAAGAGTCTCCGGCCCGAGGAGGTCAAGTTCGTCGAGGCCCTGCCCAAGACGCGCTCGGCCAAGATCGTCCGGGGCGCGATCAAGAAGATATACCTCGGCGCGGACCCCGCCACGATCGACACCAGCTCGATTGAAGTGCCGGAATTTCTGCACGCCATCACAAAAGCTGTATAATCGGCCTGTCTCAAGCTTGCGCCGCCGTCCGGCGTTTTCGGCGGAGAGCGAATCCCGCACCCCACCGCCCAGCGAGGTGGAGGTCCGAATGAAGTCCGGCGATCTCAACATGACCACCCAGGTCATCGGCCACATGCGTTTTCTCTTCATCACACTGGAACGGACCCGCGAGGACCGGGAGCTATGCGAGGGGATCGCCTCCCTCGGCGACAAGATGGAGAACATGCACGTCGTGGAAGGGAGCGCGACGCTCGGGGCCTTCCGCCGGGGCCGCTTCCAGTATCTCCGCGGCGAAAAGGCGCTCAGCAGCGAGCGCGACATTCCGCATCCCGGGATGTCGGGGGCGAACGTCCTCATCCGGATCGAGTGCGAGACCTCCGAGCCGCTCCAGGAATACGAGGAAGGCCTCCGCTACCTCGTCGAGGGGCGCGGCGGGGAGGTCGAAACGCTCTCGGGGCTCGCCACGCTCTCGGGCTTTCCCGATCGGGCGTGCACCATGACCCAGTACGCCTACGTTCCCGCCCTTCCGCCCGGCCCCGGCGGGAAATACCCGCTCGGCGTCGTCACCCCCCAGAACAAGAACGACCTCTGGTGGCGGATGGACTGGATGCGCCGCGAGAGCTTCTTCCTCCCCCGCTACGACGATGAAGGAAACACGATCACAAAGGGCCACGCCCTCGCCGCCGACGCCGGGATTCCGTGCATCAACCGCCGCCTTATTCACCATCCCGACAGCTACGGCCATCCGAGCGGCTACGACTTCGTGGGCTATTTCGAGTTCGCCGAGGAGAGCATCAACACCTTCCGCACGGTCATGACCGCTCTCCGCAACACCGCCCAGAACCCCGAGTGGGACTACGTCAGCGAAGGCCCCGAGTGGTGGGGCCGGCGGGTGGGCAAGCCGGCCGATCTGTGGCCCGTGGAGTGACCAAGGGCCGCTATCGGGCTCATCGGCTCGCGGAGCGATCAATCAGAAAAGCCGGATTCCTTTTCGACCGGCCGGTTGGCTCCTCTTTATTTTCAAGACGTCAAACCGGTTTATTCATATAAGCTGGCAGCATTTCAGGCTCATCATCACATGTCCATGCGTTTTGATTCGCGATAACATGGGGTTCATTTGATCGAATAGAAAATCCGATCTGCGTGCCGCGTACGCAGTACGCTCTTCTCAAAGGAACGCTTTGGTGACCGACCTCGGAAATTACCTCCACATCTCGCCCGGAACGGATATCCCGCGCGTGGTGAACGCCATCGTCGAAATTCCAAAGGGACGCCGGAGCAAGTTCGAGGTGGACAAGGAGACCGGATTGTTTCGGCTGGACCGGTATCTCTATTCCTCGAGTCACTATCCGGGCGACTACGGATTCATCCCCCAAAGCCTCGCCGAGGACAATGATCCGCTGGACATCCTCGTCATGGTGAATGAGGCAACCTTCACCGGATGTCTCATCGAAGCGCGCATCGTGGGCCTGTTCCGAATGCGCGATCGGGGGGCGAACGACTTCAAGGTCCTGGGCGTCCCGCACCGCGACCCGCTCTTCGATGAGTTCCAGGACTTGGGTGACGTGCCGGCCCACTACCTCCGCGAGGTGGAGCACTTCTTTCTAACCTACAAGCAGCTTGAGGGAGTGGCCATCGAGTCGTTGGGCTGGGGACCTGCGGCAGAAGCCACGGCCGAGGTCCGTGCGTCGGTGGACCGATATCGGGAGAAGGGTCAGGTCAAAGATTGAACCCCGAGTGGTGGGGCTGAAGGGTGAGAAAACCTGCGAATCTGGAGCCCATGGCGTGAGGCGTTTTCCGCGGAATCTCTCACCATGCCGCCGGTGAGGCCAGCCAGCGCCAATCCGCCCCCTTGTTTTCAGGCAAGCCGGCCATTTCACACATTCCAAATTTTTTTCATCCGACAACGCAATCAATGACAATAATATATTTAATGATATTGTATTATAGTTTGGAGTTCCTGAGAATAGTGCTGCCGCTCGACCCGCCGCCTGGCCGCACCATGCACCGAACCAGATCAAATAGGAGGCAGCACAAATGGTATTTCCCCAGTTTCTGGTTCTGCTCGTGATCAGCTTTGCCGTCTCGGCGATCCTCCACTACGGCTTTTCATACTATGTCGTGGAGGGAACGAAATCCTTCTACGGGAAGGTCGTCATCGCCTACCTCGGGGCCTACTTCGCGGGGTACTTCATCGGCCACTGGGA
Source organism: uncultured Nitrospinota bacterium (assembly GCA_947258645.1). GTDB lineage: Bacteria > UBA8248 > UBA8248 > UBA8248 > UBA8248 > CAMYJL01. The sequence goes on along the minus strand of CAMYJL010000234.1, from coordinate 13,677 downwards.
GTTCATTCCCGGGCTGACGATGTACAACGTTCCCATCATCCCGGCCATCCTCGGCTCGATGGGAATGACCGTCTTCGCGGTGGACATGACCAAGACGCTTTACGGATACAAGGGAGGCTATCACGCCGCCTAGCGGCAGACGGTCTCGGCATCAGGCAAAATTAAAAGCGCGGCCTGTCTTTCAAGAAGGGATGGGCCGCGCATTTTTTTGGGAGACGGTTTTGAGGTTCAAACCCGCCCCGGACCCGGGTCACCTTTTCCCTCCTTTATATAGCCCCTCGGATAAAACCACTGCCCCGCCCCCATGGGTTGATGATTCCAAACACGAGTTAATACATTTAAATACAATATGTTATAATGTGTCCCCTTGAATCTTTGTAAATTCACAATCTGCCCTGCCAACATTTCCAAAAAATACCCTGCCATTATTGACTATTTTTATTGGTTATCCTAGATTTAATCCCTTTGATGATCTGGCCCGGCAAACAACTGACCCCTGAAATCAGCGATAAGGTTATGACTCGCATACGAGGAGTGACATTCATGTCCCGCCATTCAGCAAGAGCCTCGAAGAAAAAAGTCTTCCTGTCTGCCCTCGTTCTTTTCGCCGCGGCGATGGCAGGCACCCTCGCTCCCCCGGCGGGCGCCGAAACGCCGACCTTCCGCGTAGGCTACATGCCGATCTTTCCCTCCGCGCCCGAGTTCGTGAAGTCCGCCAAGGGCTGGTAGCAAGGGCATCAAGGCGAAGGTCCTCACTTCCATCGTGACCGAACAGGTCGCCGTGATCGGCCGCAACACGTTCGCCAAGGCCTTCAGGGCCAACCCCACCAAGGCGGCTTTCCGGCAGTTCGCCAAAAAGAATGGCCGCAATTTAAAAATCGCCACATTTCCTCCCGGGTCCACGCCTCACGTCATGCTGATGATGTGGCTCGATCAGCTCGGCGTGAATCACAAGCGCGAGGTGGATATCATCCCCATGGGCGGGGCCCAGGTGCGCCAGGCCGTCCTGGCCCAGCGCGTGGACGCGACGATGATCCTCGAGCCCATCATCACGATCATCCGCCACTCCGGAATTCCCTACAGCACTGTCATCGAGGGGCGGAAAATCCTGCCGGGACAGCCGGGGTCCGTTCTCTTCGTCCGCCAGGAATTGATCGACAAATATCCGAAGCGGATCAAAAAGCTCGTCGAGCTGAACATCCGCGCCATCAAAATGTTGAAAGAGAACAAAGCCGAGACGGCGAAAATCATCTCCGACAAAATCGGGCCCAAGGTGGTCCCCGTGAAGATGGCGAAGGAAGTTCTCGACTCCCCTTACATGCGCTGGACAGCCAACCCGCACAGCGTTATCGAAGGCACCCAGGCCTACAACAATTTCCAGGTAAAAATGGGCCGCTTCAAGAAGCCTCTCCGGATGAATCAGCTCTTCGACTTCAGCTTCTACGACGCCATCGTAAAAGAGCATCCCGAGCTGAAGGGATACTAGAAAATTGCGAGCGTTCCCCTTGTCCCAAACCGCCAAAAGAGGCTCCGGCGCCTCCTCGTCCCGCTCTCTGCCCGAGGGATGGAGCGGCCGCGTCATCCGGCTGCTTTCGCTGGGGAGCTTTTTCCTGCTCTGGCAGATCGTGGCCTGGACGGGAATGTTCACCCCGTATCAGGTCCCCGCACCCGCGGCGGTCAGCGCCACGCTGGGGGATCTCATGGCGAACGGGGATATTTTCTTTTTCCTCTCGCGCAGCCTCCAGCATTACGGCATCGGGCTCGCCTGGGGCATCAGCCTGGGGGTCGCCACCGGACTGGTGATGGCGTGGTTCCGGCGGGCGGAGCAGATCATCGACCCCATCATCACCGCTCTCCGGCCGATTCCGCCCCTGGCCTGGATTCCCTTCGCCATCATCTGGTTCGGGATTACCACCCAGGCCGCGGCGTTCCTCATCTCGCTCGGCGCCTTCTACATCACGATCTTCGCCACCTACGGCGCGGTGAAAGGCGTGGATCCGCGCATGGTCGAGGTGGCGCGCACCTTGGGGGAGCGCTCCGACTGGGCCGTCCTGAGGCGGGTGATCCTCCCCTCGGCGCTGCCGGGGGTTCTCACCGGCGTGCGCACGAGCCTCGGGCAGGGCTGGATGACCGTCGTCGCGGCCGAGATGTTCGGCATCAAGGGCGTGGGCATGCAGATGCTCGAAGCGGCGGGCCTGCTCGCGATGGACGTGGTGATCAGCTACATGATCGTCATCGGCGTGGTGTATTTCTGCCTCGACACGGGCTTTAAGGCGATCGAGCGTTATCTGCTGCGCTGGCGCTAGGAGCGAAGATGTCTTCCCTGACAATCGAAAACATATCCAAGAAATTCACCAACACCACCGGCGAGGAAATCGCCGCGCTCCAGAACACCACGGCCCAGGTCGCGGACGGGGAGTTCATCTGCCTCCTCGGACCCTCCGGCTGCGGAAAAAGCACCCTCCTCCGCCTCATCGCCGGGCTGGAAGAGCCTTCCTCGGGCCAAATCCAGCTGGACGGGCGCACGGTCGAGGGCCCCGGCCCGGACCGGGGCATGGTCTTTCAGGAACACCTGCTCTTCCCCTGGCGGACGGCCTGCGAAAACGTGGCCTACGGGCTCGAGGTGCGCGGCCTCCCGGCTGAAGGGCGCCGCCAGCAGGCCGTGTATCACCTCAAGCTCGTCGGCATGGAAAAATTCGCCGACGCCTTTCCCAAGGAACTTTCGGGCGGGATGAAGCAGCGCGTCGGCATCGCGCGCGCCCTCGCGGGCGACCCCGAAGTCCTCCTCATGGACGAACCCTTCGCCTCGGTGGACGATCGAGAAGCTGGGCGAAGTCCCGGTGGACATCCCCCGGCCCCGCTACCGCGTCAGCCCCGAGTTCAACGATCTAAGAAGAGAACTGCTGGAAAGCCTGGGCTACCTGTCGAGCGACTGAGCCCGCCTTCCCCGATCCGAAGCGCTCCGAATAAAAACCTGTTCTTAGAATCTCGGCATCAAACCACGAAAAATCGTGAGAGATGGGTTGATCCTCCAGCCAGGGCTTTGGCTCGACTCGGGGGATTTTTCTCTGCGTCTTGCTTCTACAAAGAGCATTTGGATAATCTCGGATACGGTCTGTCGAAGGTGCTAAGGGATGCAGGAAATTTTCCCTCGAACCCTTCATTCCATTATCAAAATGCGAAGATTTGAAGCAAAATTTCAAAGGGGAGAATACATTGTCTGCATGAGGGAGGAACCCATGGACCCGGACAAATTCTCTGAATTCATCCTTGAAAATCAAACGCGGATCAGGGCCTACATCACCCGAATGATCGGCGATGCTGATGAGGCGGCCGATCTGACACAGGAGACTTTTGCCCGCGCCCAAGCTGGAATGGAGAAATTCCGGGGCGAATCGAAATTCACCATCTGGCTTTATTCCATAGCGACCAATGTGTGCCTCGACTATCTGAAAAGCGCGGGGCGGCGCCGGCTTCAGGTGACCCCTCCCGAAATGTTGGCTGAGATCGCGAAATGCGACGAAGAAGCCCCCCGGTTCTCGGCTACCCTCCTCCTCGATCAGGCCGAGATGGGCAAATGCATGCGCCGCTTCATAGACGAACTTCCTTCGAATCAGCGGATGGCCCTTTTATTTCATGACATCGAAGGAATGACGAATCCCGAAGTGGCAGAGGCGATGAACTGCACGATGGCGACAGCAAAGATTTGGATTCATCGGGCGCGGAAGCGGCTTCGCAACACGCTTGAAGAGAATTGTTCATTCAGCCGGGACAAAAGGGGTGTTTTTGTCTGTGAGCCAAAGCACCCCGCCGAAAATCCTCCAAGCTGAGCCATTCGACCTTCGCCTATCACCCCTCACCTTTCCCTACCTCTCTGTATCCTTTTTCGGTCCTGTCTCGTCTTAATATATGAAAGCGGAAGAGGCTCAAAAAGAGGCCTTCCCAGAGTCGAAATGTCCGAACATCACCCAGAGCAAACCTCTTGCCTCTGGGTACGACGGAAGGAGAACCACCATGGACTTCTATTCACTGGCACCATTTTTCATCTGCGCTGCGATCGTTATTGGAATGATCCTTTGCTTCCGGTGGGGAGGCGAGGGCATGTGCCCTTGCATGTATGCGGGCCGTAGACGAAAAACACCCTTCGACATCCTCGATCAACGATACGCGTGCGGGGAAATCGACAAAACCGAGTTCGAAGAAAGGTACCGTGTACTCAGTGGACGACCGGTTGAGACCGCTGAAAATAAGAGTGCCGCTGCATTTCAGAAGGAGATAACGCCATGAACAAGAAGGATATTCTGAAAGAGAAAACTGAAGATTCCGTAGCGATTTGTCAGGAGATCATGGAAAAAATGAGAGCGGGAGGTGATCCGATATCGATCTGCAAAGAGATGATGGGTAAGTGCTGCTCGCAAATTTAGAGTCAGTGAAATCGGCCGGGGCACTCACCCGGGCCGCATCATCCGCGAGGTCCCGGTCGACATCTCCCCCCACCAGATTTCACCGCATCATGCCGCGCCCCATCATCCCCATGCCTCCCATGCGCCGCCTGCGCTCGCCGTCGATGGAGAGGAGCCACGAGGCAATCTGTCGCGCCTCATCTGAAGTGAAACCGAAGGTGGGCATCCGCCCCATCCTCATCATCCGCTCGTGCATGGGGACGTTCGAGGGACGCCAAATCCAGGCGGCGAGCCGCTCGAGGCTCCAGAACCGGGGGAGGTTCCGGTAGCCGAGAGGGACGGCCACCTCGCTTTGGTGACGCGGCGCAATACCCGTCCCCTCGTGGCAGCCCGCGCAGTTCAGCTGTCCCGCAATTCGGCGCCCCCACTCCGCCGTGGCATCCGGGAACCGGCGGCGGGCGCTAAGGAAGCGGACGTCACCCGGCCGCTCTCCTTCGCCACCCAGGCGCTTGAGGTAGGCGATGAGGTCGGCCATCTGCTGCGGTGAGTCCTCATCCATCGCCTCGCCGCTGTCGAAGAAGTAGCTCGGCATCTTGGTGCCGGGGAAAACCTGGGCGGGGTTGAAAAGGATCGCGGCCATCCCGCGCCGCGTGAGCTTCCGGGCCATCAGGCGAAGGTCCGGGCCAATTTCGGAAAGCTTCGCATCGACCGGTGAGGTGCCTCTGTCCGGATCGCCATGACATTTGAAGCATTCGAGCTGCTCGAAGCGCTCTCTTCCCCGCTGAGCGTCGCCGCGAGGAAGCTTCGAAAAGACCGCTTCGAAACCAACGAAGCCTTCCGCTTTTTCCGCCGCAGCGGGTGTGGGCCAGCCGCTCCGGCGGGTGGAGAAATAGGCGGTCAGTGCCGTGACCTCCCAGCCGCTTAGCCGGAAGTCGGGCATCCGCGCGGCGTCGGAGGGGCGGAGCTTGACCGGGCGGGAGAGATAATCCCCCAGCCAATCGGGGCGGATCCGGCTCCCTGCCCGCCCGAGAGAGGGGCCATTCCGGAAAGGGGCCCTGGGCGGGGCCATTCCGATCTGATGACAAGCGGCGCAGTTGTTCTCCCGGACAAGGCGGGCGCCGGGCGGCTCATCCGGGTCGGCGCTGGAGGGAACGGAAAACGCGAGGAGGAAAGAAACCAGGCCCACCGACACAATCAATCGAATCATCCGAATATCCCCCCAATCGGGGCACAAGATAATTTCCGCAGACAAGGCCCGGCGCTCCCGGCCATCCGCATAAAAAGACAATCTGAGGGGTTAGACGCGCGTATTCCGATTTGGTTCCATGAAAGAATTCTTCCTGAAACAGGCGGATCTACCCGGATGCATCAGAAAACCGACCACCTTATCTGCCGCCGCTCGTCCAACCGCCGGAGGCCGTATTTTTCGGCGAGTTCGCGCGCGGCACGGTATTCGCCGGACGAGAGCGGGCGGTCGAGGGGTGGATATTCAGCCGCATGGTGGCAGGGGCGGTACTGGTCCATGAGGTTGAGGTAGGTGTCGGGGGAGATTTCATTCACGATGAATGCGAGGACGGACTCGGTGCCGGAGATGTCTCCGGGCAGGACGAGGTGGCGGACGAGGAGCCCCCTTTGCGCAATGCCGCTTTTATCCAGGACGAGGTCGCCCGCCTGGCGGTGCATCTCCCGGACAGCGGCGCGGTTCACCTTGGCGTAGTCTCGGACCCTGGAGTATTTCCGCCCCCTTTCGGAATCGCCGTATTTCATGTCGGGCATATAAATGTCGATCACGCTGTCGAGCAGCGCGAGCGCCTCGGGGCTGTCGTAGCCGCCCGTGTTGTAGACGAGGGGGAGAAGGAGCCCGGCGCGCGCGGCGATGAGGACGGCGGCCAGGATCTGCGCCACGGCGTGGCTCGGGGTGACGAAGTTGATGTTGTGGCAGCCCTCGCGCTGTAGGCTCAGCATCATCGCGGCAATCTCCTCGGGTGCGACGGCCCGCCCGGCGCCTCGCTGGCTGATCTCCCAGTTCTGACAGAAGACGCAGCGCAGGTTGCACCAGCTGAAGAAGATGGTGCCGGACCCTCTCCGGCCGGTGAGCGGGGCCTCCTCGCCGAAGTGGGCGCCGTAGCTGGCGACGAGCGCCCGCTCGCCCGTGCGGCACACCGCGCCTTTCGTGGATTGAAGACGGTCTACCCGGCAGTAGCGGGCGCAGAGGTCGCAGTCCGCCAAGCGTCGCCAGGCGTGCTCGGCCCGCTTTGCCAGCTCGCCCGTGCGCAGCAGGCGAAGGTAGGCGGGCTCAAAAGCTTTCCCCATCCCACTCCCTCCTCCCCGAGAAGTGCTATGCTGGTCACTCGGCCTTTTCATCAATGTCGGCCTTACGGGCCGTTCTTCGCCATCATCGGGATTTTTCGTGGAACTGACCTACTTCAACCTCGCCGCCATCGCGGTGGGCGCGTTCGGCGTGGGCTTCTTCAAATCCACCCTGAGCATGGGCGTCGGGCTGGTCCTGGTGCCGCTGATGATCCTCGTCTGGCCGACGCGGTTCGTCATGGGCCTCATCGCCGTTCATATGTTCCTGTCGGACTACGCGGTCATCCGCATGTTCTGGAAGGAGTGGGAATGGAACCTGGCCCGGATCGTCATCCCCGGCTTCTACATCGGGATCGGGATCGGGGCGTACCTGCTCGTTCAGCTCCCCGACTTCTGGATTCGCAAAGCGATCGGGGTGAGCTGCCTGGTTTTTGTCCTCTATCAGGCCTGGGTCGAGGTGCGCGGCGAATCCCCGACCCCCGCCATCGGCCGGAAGGCCGGCATCGGCATCGGCGTCGTGGGCGGCACCGTCAGCGCCCTCACCCACTCGGGCGGGCTCGTCCTCAGCCTCTACCTCATGAGCCAGGGCGTGCAGAAGGTTCAGCTCGTCGCGACCATCATCGTCATCTGGCTCTTCGTCAATCCGGTGAAGCTCACCTCCTTCTTCATCGGCGGGCTGGCGAACTGGACGATCTTCGCCGCGGGCCTCGCGATGATCCCCCTCGCCTTCGCGGGCGGCTGGATCGGCCGAAAGCTCCTCGACCGCTTCTCGCAAAAAGGCTTTAACCTGACCCTCCTCGCCCTGGCCGCTGCCTCAGCCGCCCGGCTCCTGTGGGAGTAGCCGATGCCCGAATTCACCCCCCTCGAATGGGCGCTCATCCTCGCCGGCGCGTTCGGCAACGGCTTCCTCAAGCGCACCTTCGGCGCGGGCGTCGGCGTCACGCTCATGCCGGTTCTGACGGTCGCGTTTTCCGCAAAATTCTCCCTCGTCTATCTCGCCCTGTGTACCACCTGGGTCGATCTCGGTATCGCGAGGCAAATGTGGAGCTACTGGGACCGCCGCTTCACCTTCATCTTCTTTCCCGGGATGGTGATTGGCGTCGCCCTCGGCGGCTGGACTCTCACCTGGATTTCGGAGAGCGCCCTGCGGGCCCTCATCGGCGCGATTTGCCTTGCCATCGCACTCTACCAGACCATCGTGGAGCTCCGGGGACGCCCGCCGGAGGTTCCCCGCCTTCCTGTCTGGATCGGGATCTGCCTCGGGCCCTTCAGCGGGCTGAGCGCGACGCTGGCAAACGCCGGGGCCACCATCCTCATGCCCATCATGGTGGGCATGAAGATCGCCCCGATCCGGATGATCGGAACGATCTGGGCGCTCTTTTTTCTGCTCAATCCGATGCGCGTCGCCGCCTACTGGAAGGCAGAGGCGCTCACCGCCACCGTCTTCGGCGCGAGCCTGGCCATGACCCCCTTCCTCTGGGCCGGGGTGCGCACCGGAAAATGGCTCCAGCCCAAGCTGCCCCAAAAGGCGTTCAACCTGACAGTTCTCTCCATCGCGCTCTTCGGCTCGCTCCGGCTGCTGATTGCGGGCTAACTTCATTCCCGGCACGAGACCGGGACAGTTCGATGGGCGGTGGGGAATTTCCGGTTCCTCTGATATTTTCACGTTCATCGAAAAATCATCGAGAAATACC
>CAMYJL010000234.1:0-5257 GCA_947258645.1 uncultured Nitrospinota bacterium | reverse complement strand
GGAATTTCCGGTTCCTCTTATATTTTCACGTTCATCGAAAAATCATCGAGAAATACCCCGAAGGAGATTTTTCATGGCACGAATCGTTGTTCCGGACGACGCTCCCCCCGTCCTCACCGGAAGCCGCGCCGAGGCGCGCCTCCGCGAGCTGGGAGAGACCGAGATACATCCCAGCGACTGCGAGGGCCCCGAAGAGCTCCTCCGGAGAGTCGAGGGGGCCGAAGCCATCGTGAACATCCGCGCGCGCTGCAAATTCGACGCGAATTTTTTCGCGAACGCCGCAGGGCTCGCCGTTCTCTCCATCTGGGGAACGGGGACGGACCACGTCGATCTCCCCGCCGCGCGGAAGGCGGGCGTCACCGTCTCGAACACCCCCGGCGTGGCCGCCCATTCCGTCGCTGAGCACACCCTCGCCCTCATGCTCGCCGCCGCCCGCCAGATTCCCGCCAACGACGCCGCAGTGAAGCGGGGCGAATGGCCGCGCGGGCAGATGACCCAGCTAACCGGTAAAACGCTCGGCCTCATTGGTCTCGGCGCCATCGGTCGCCAGACGGCGCGCATCGCGCGCGGGATCGGCATGAACCTCCTCGCCTGGACGTTTCATCCGGACGACGCCTTCGCGAAAGAAGTGGGAATCGAATGGGCCGAGCTGGACGCGCTCTATGAGCGATCCGACATCGTGTCGGTGCACGTCCGCCAGTCGCCCGACACGGCGGGCATGATCGGCGAGGAAGCCTTCTCGAAAATGAAGCCGGGGGCGATTTTCGTGAACACAGCACGCGGAGCCATCGTGGACGAGACCGCGCTGGTCAGCGCTTTAAAGGATGGAAAGCTCTCGGCGGCCGGCCTGGACGTGTTTGACGAGGAGCCGCTTCCGAAGGGACACCCGCTCGCCGGGCTTCGGAACGCCGTCCTCTCCCCGCACAACGCAGGCGTCACGCACGAAGTCACCGAGGCGGGCCTTCTCATGGCCGCCGAGAACGTCGCCCGGGCCTTCGAGGGAAATCCGCAGAACGTGGTAAACTGATCTCGCCGCGAATGATGAGACATTCCCTGCTCAGGATTCTTTCGTCATGGCCACTCACCCGGAAGATGAAAAACGGGATCATATCCTTCGCTTTCTCTACGAACATCATAAAACAGCGAGGGGTATCGCCACGATTCCCATCGGTGTTCTCAATCTCAAGCGGGAAATGAAGGAACGCCATGACATGAAGCAGAACGAAGTGTCATCAAACCTCGACTACCTCATCCAGGTCGGCCTGGTGCGGGAAGATGTGAAGCCCCGCCATTACCGTTCTCCGGACGGTACGGAACTCACCCGGGACGAGATCAAGTACAAAATTTCAGATACGGGCATCGATCACATGGAGGCGGGGACGATTTTCACGCGGCCCGAATCCGCCCGAAATATCAAAATCACCCACATTCAGGGCGTCACCGTCTTGGGCGATGGCCACATCGTCAACCTGGCGTTTTCCGATTTATCCCGAGCGCTCGACGAACTCGATCAAGTCATCGCTGATTCCCCGGATCTATCGGATGAACAGAAACTCGACGCGGCTGGTGATCTAACTGCGATTCGGGGCCAAATCGCGAAGAAGTATCCGAATCGCGCGATCCTCGAGGCGGCGTGGGAATCCCTGAAAGCCACGACCACATGCTCCTCCGTGGCCGATTCCGCAGAGAGCCTGGGGGATTTCATCGGGGATGCGTCTTCCTGAACAATAACTCTTTCCCGGGAACCGACGAAAATGAAAGCGGCTCCGGCCCTTTCGATCGAACCGTCCCCCTACCACCCCGCCGCGTGCGAGGCCCTTCTCAAGTCCGCGCCGCCCATAAGAATGCCGGTTTCGGGATCGCGCACGATGCAGCAAACGCTCCCGAGCGTGCGGGCGAAGTCCGGAACCTCCTCCAGTTGATAGCAGCGCTCCCGAAGCGCGTCTCCCGACTCGCGGCAGATGCGCGCCTCGGCGATCGTCCGCCCGGGGCTATAGGCGTGGGGCCAGAATGAGTTCGGGAAGTTGTAGGAGGAAACGCGCGGCGCCTCGACGGCGGCCTGGGGCGGCATCCCGAAATCGACGACGTTCAGGAACACCTGAATCATCGACTGGGGCTGCACGTCCCCGCCGGGAGTTCCGAACGTCATGAATATCTCGCCGTTCCGGATTGCGAGGGCCGGGTTGGGCGTGAGTCGCGGGCGCTTGCCCGGCGCGACGACGCTCGGGTGGCCCTCGTCGAGCCAGCTCTGGGAGCCCCGAGAGGAGACCGCGCACCCCACCCCGGGGATGATCGGCGTGTCGGTGGTGGGATCGGAAGGCGTCGCCGAAAACGCGTTGCCCTCGCTGTCGATCACCGTGCAGTAGGAAGTGTCCTGCGCGGGCCCGCCCGCCGAGGCCGCCGTCTCCGGATGAAGGGGGGTGCCGTTTTGGCCGGCGGCGGCCGCCTCCTGATGCGCCCAGGGATCGCCCGCGGGCGCCATCTCGCCGAAGGCGTCCGCGCGCGCCAGGAGCTTCGCACGCTCTTCCGCGTACGACCGGGATAGAATTCCTTCCAGCGGAACCTTGATGAATTCGGGATCGCCGTAGTACCGCTCGCGGTCGGCAAACGAGAGGTCCATCGCCGTCAGAAAACGGTGGAGGTATTCGGGCGAATTGTGCCCCAGCGCCGCCATGTCGATGGTCGCGAGGAGGTTCAGCGTGGCGGGAATCACCGGGCCCTGACACCACGGGCCGCAGGCATAAACGTCGTAGCCATGATAGCTCGTCGAGACAGGCGCTTCCTCCCGGACATGCGCCTCTTCCAAATCCGCCAGGGTGAGGAGGCCGCCGTTTTCCTGAACGTAACCAGCGATTCGCTTCGCCGTCTCCCCTTTAAAAATTTCGTCCCGCGCCGCGCCGACGCCCGCCGCCCTGCCACCCCCGGAGGCCTCTTCCGCGCGAGCCATCCGCTTCATCGTCTCGGCCAGATCCTTGAAGAAGATCAACTCCCCCAGTGGCTTCACCTTCCCGTCCCGGAAGTAAATCTTTCGCGTCTCCTCCCACCGCAGATAGGCGTCGGCCTGATCGCTCAGATGATCGTGGAGGACGGGGTACATCGCGAACCCCTTTTCGGCCAGATCGATGGCATCCGCCGCCACGTTGGCAAAGCGCATCGTCCCGTAGCGCTCGAGCGCGGTGAGCCAGGCGTCTGCCGCCGCCGGGGTGACGGTACGCTTCACGCCGGGTGGAACCTCCCCGCCGCAGTTCGAGCGGAACCATTCGGCGGAGGCCGCCTTGGGCCACCTGCCCAGCCCGTCGATGGAGACAACGCGGTTTTCTTTTTTGAGAAACATGATGATGGGGGCTACGCCGAGGAAGGAGGTGAAGTCCGCGAGAAGGACGTTGATGCAGATGCCCGCCGCGACGCCCGCGTCGATCGCGTTCCCGCCCTTTTCGAGAATTCGCATGGCGGCCTGGGTCGCGAGGGGGTGGCCGCTCGCGGCCATGACGCTGCGTCCGTAGGCCTGCGGGCGGTGCGCAATGTATTCCTTGCCGTTTGAGGTAACGTGTCGATATGCCATGCGCAACTCCTCCCAGGGTCGCCTGATTGGATTCAGGATAAGGGTATGGTATCAGGAAGCCCGCCGCTTGTCCGAGTTGACGAGGTAGATTCCGGCGGCGACCAGGGCCGCGCCCGCCAGCATGAAGGCGCTCATCGGCTCGAGAAGGATCAGAGCGCTCAGGAATACCCCGAAAACAGGGGTGAGGAACATGAAGGCGCTCACCCGGCTGGGCGGGTAGCTCGCGAGTAGAACGACCCAGAGGACCATGACCAACCCGGTTCCCACGAGACCGTTATAACCCACGCTCAGGAGCACGATCGGGTTGGTCAAATCCGGAGGTTCATCGCCCCGGATAAAAGCGAAGAGCAGGAACATGGGGACCGCGACGAGCTGGCTCCAGGCCGTGATGCGGAAGGGATCGACCCCCTGAAGTTTCATTCGGAGATAGAGGGACTGGGTTGCCCAACAGATGGCGCTGATGATGACGAGGCCGTCTCCCAGCAGGGCGTAAGCGCCGCCGGTCCCCAGCTTTTCGGCGAACAGGACAACGATTCCGCCAAAAGCGGCGACGAACCCGGCGACTGTGCGCAACCCAAAGCGCTCCGCCGGGATGAACCAGGCCGCGAGCGCGGTAAAGAAAAGCGGCTGCGTGTACAAAAAGATCGAAAATCGGCCGGCAGTCGTGATAATCGCGCCATGATAGGAGAAAATAAACATCAGGTTGTGGAGGACCGCATTCACCCAGAACGCCGGCAGACCGCGAGGCGGCATGATGGGTCCCCGCCGGATCAGGATCAGGGCGAAAACGATCGACGCGGAACAGGCGCTCCGCATCCATAAAAAGGTGAACGGATCGAGAATGCCCAGCCCCATCTTGATCACGGGGAAGCTGAGCCCCCAGAGAAACGTCACCGCGCCGATCAGTACATAAAATTGCAAGACAAACGCTGCCTTCCCCGAGGCCGCGCCTCGTCCGGCCCCATGGTGCCTCACCCAAAAAATGAATGGGCGATAGCGGACGACCCGGATTTTCCGCCGGAAATTGTCCCTTCAGGCGGGTCTTTCGCTCAGGGGGAGATGCCAATATCCTACGCACCGCTCTTTTCAGACCGCCTTCTTTTCATTCAAGAAGCCGCCATCTTATCAGGAAGCCCGCCGCTTGTCGGTATTGACGAGGTAGATTCCCCCGGCGACCAGCCCCGCCCCCGCGAGCATGAAGACATTCATCGGCTCGAGGATGATCAGGGCGCTCAGGAATACCCCGAACACGGGCGTGAGGAACATGAAGGCGCTCACCCGGCTCGGAGGATAGCCCGCGAGCAGCCGCACCCAGAGGACCATGGCCACCCCTGTCCCCACGAGGCCGTTGTAGGCCACGTTCATGCTCACGAGGGGGTTCGTGAAATCCGGCAGCTCCCCGCCCCGGATGAACGCGAAGAGCAGGAACATGGGAACGGCGACGAGCTGGGTCCAGGCCGTGATGCGGAAGGGGTCGATGCCCTGAAGCCGGGTCCGGAGAAAGAGCGACTGAATCCCCCAGATGAGCGCGCCCATCATGACGAGCGCGTCCCCCCACAGGGTGTAGGCCCCGGCGGGGCCCAGCTTTTCGGCAAACAGGACGATGTTGCCGCCGAAGGCCGCGACGAACCCGGCGTCCGTGCGCAGGCCGAAGCGCTCCGCCGGGATGAACCACGCCGCGAGCGCCGTGTAGAT
>CAMYJL010000233.1 GCA_947258645.1 uncultured Nitrospinota bacterium | reverse complement strand
CATGTAGTGGATGGAAAAATTAAATGTGAAATTTGTCACGGTCCCGTCGAAAAACAGAAAGTTGCCCTCACCCGACCACTGAAACAAATCACAATGGATGGATGTATCGACTGCCACCGTGCGCGGGATGTAACTACGGACTGCAACGCTTGCCACAAATGAGGACGGTGTGAAGAATTTCAACCGAAGAAATTTTCTCAAAATTGCAGGTGTCGCTGCTGCGGGCGTAGCGGGGGCGTCGCTCGGGCAAAAGCGCGGGCCGCTTCCCGATGTTGGAAAGGGCGATGCATGGCCTGATCGGGATGAACATCGGGAGTTGTCGGTTTGTCAACTCTGTCCGGGGGGATGCGGGGTTCGCGCCCGAGTGGTGGATGGGCGCGTTGTAAAAGTGGAGGGAAACCCCTTTCATCCAGTCAATAAGGGGCGTTTGTGTCCCGTTGGTCAAGCCTCTCTCCAGCTCCTTTACCACCCCGACCGCCTGCGTACGCCCATGATTCGTGATGCGGGTAACAATCTGCGTCCCGCGCCATGGGAAGAGGCGATCTCCTTGGTTGCCCAGAAACTGAAGTCGCTCCGCGGACAGGGAGATGCCCACTCTATGGTGTTTCTCGCCGGTTCCTACCGTGGACTGCGAGAACGATTTCTTCGCCGATTTATGGTTTCCTTTGGCTCTCCTAACTACATCCGCGCCCGCGAAAACTCTCCCGAAGAACCAGATCCAGCGGATGTGCTCCTGCAAGGGGTTGATCGGCCTGTTTCCCCCGATCTTTTCTCGGCGAAATCGATTCTTTCTTTCTCTGCTCCCCTCCTTGAAGGCGGTATATCGCCTGTTTATCAAATGCGGGCTTATGGACATTTTCGTCAGGGAGGGGACCGGTCGAGGGGTGTGCTGATCCAAATCGAGCCCAGACGCTCCGCCACCGCTGAACGCGCTGACAAGTGGGTGTCTATTCGGCCCGGGACAGAAACGGTGTTTGCCCTGGGAATCGCCCACACGCTCATCTTGGAACATCTCTACGATGAGGATTTCGTCACACGTTATTGCGTGGGCTTCAATGACAGTGTTGGGCCAGACGGCCAAACCGTTCCGGGTTTCCGGACAATCGTTTTACGCGATTTCAGGCTTCCGATCGTAAGCGAGGCGACGGGTGTTTCGGTGGAGACAATCCTGAGCGTTTCGCGTGCATTCGCGAAAAACCAGCCGGGTGTCGCCATCGGAACTCCCGAGTTGCCGAACGGGTCAACCCGGCTGGGTCTCCGGCTTGCCGTAAGGTATCTGAACGCGCTTGTGGGTAACTTCGGCCGGCCTGGCGGGATGCATCTCCAAGGCGAAGTTCCCCTTGGGGGATGGAAAATTCCGGAGAAGGATATCCTCGGCCAAAACTCGCTTGCCCAACCAAGGATCGACGGAGCCAAAAAAGGTTTTTACGCCCTTGCTGATGATGCAAGCGAAACACTGCCTCAGAAAATCCTCACGAGTAAACCCTATGCGGTCAAAGCATTGCTTGTCGCGGGGCTTGATCCTCTCTTCGATCACCCTCGAAACAAGGATTTTGCCGAGGCCATCGAGCGTGTTCCCTTTGTCGTCAGTTTCTCTTCGATGCCGGACGCCATCACCCGGAAGGCTCACGTGGTTCTCCCAGATGCGATGTTTCTCGAGCGATGGACGGAAGATGTCAATTCCCATCTGGCGGGTTTCAGCTCCTTCAGTGTTGGGCAACCTGTCGTTCGCTCGGAGGATTCACCTTTGGGTCTCGAAGACACGCTATTGAAGGTGGCCAAGAAAATCGGTGGGCCGGTGGCCGAAAGTTTTAAATGGAACGCTTTCTCCGATGCGATCTTTGAGGCCGCTGCCCCTCTCGCCAAGGCAGGGCATGGCTACATCGCGGCCGACCCCATAAAGGAGCAATTCCGCACCATTCTCACACGCCAGGGGTACTGGCAGGAGGAGTTCAAGGACCCAAAACAGTTCTGGAAAGCGCTTCTGAATAGTGGGGCGTGGTGGGACGCAGGAGACGAAACGCAGGGGGCGGGTTCGCAGTTTCTCCATCCCACGCATAAGTTCCAGTTCTTTCCGAATGGCTTCGACTGGCACCTCGCTGCCATGAGAGGCCAAATGCGCCAGTCGATAGAACGTGCCTTGGGTTTGAGAAGCATCGGACGAAATCTCTTTCCTCACGATTATCCTCGGCCGGGTCCGAAGAAGGGGGAATTTGAGCTGATCTTGTACCGTCCCTTGGCTCTGATCAGTAACGCCTCTGCTGAACTCCCTTGGATGCAGGAGCAACTCGGTCCTCACGTGAATGGACGGTGGGATAGCTGGGTGGAAATCCATCCGAAGGACGCAAAACGGCTCGGGATTCGAAACGGTGACCCGGTAGAACTTCGCTCAGAGTCTGGAAGTCTTCGCACACAGGCGCGCATCTTCAATGGAGTTCTACCGGGAATCTTGGCCATCCCCGTAGGTCTCGGTCGCCCGGAGGGTGGCCGGTGGGCGAAGGGACGAGGCGCGGACCCCAGGGTACTCGTCCGGACGGAGAAAGACCCGATTCGGGGAATGGGTGTTAGCGGCATCACGACTCTTCGCATTCGACGGATTGCCTGAGGAGAAAGACAGCAATGGCACGGTGGGGGATGGTTATCGATTTGGACCGTTGCACCGGTTGTGCTGCCTGCGGAACAGCGTGCAAGGCGGAGAACAACATCCCATTCGTAGATCCAGAGGAATCCGCTCGCGATCGTACAATCAACTGGATGGACATAATCCCGGCGGAAGAGCATGGGGAACACAATGGAGGAGGCCCCATGATGCCGCGCCCGTGTTTGCAGTGCGACAATCCCCCCTGCATAAAAGTATGCCCAGTCTATGCAACCTATTTGACGCCGGAGGGTATCGTTGCCCAGAATTTCGGCCGCTGTATCGGTTGCCGCTTCTGTATGGCGGCCTGCCCTTACACGGTGAAATATTTCAACTGGCATGACTACCGGAGAAAAGACGGATTTCACCTTTATGAAAATCCCGATGTCTCGACGCGTCCGGCTGGCGTCGTCGAGAAGTGCACTTTTTGTCACCATCGGCTCCAACTCGCGAGGGAACGCGCACGCGTTGAGAAGCGACCCTTCCGGGCGCAGGATTATGTCCCGGCTTGCGCAGAGACGTGTCCGGCGGAAGCTATCGAATTCGGCGATCTGGACGATCACAACTCCCGGGTTTCGCGGCTGAAGCGCAGTCCGCGGGCGCGCTCTTTGCTTCAGGAACTCGGCACGAAACCAAAAGTCGTTTATCTGGTGAGGGAGCACCAAAATGAAATCGGATGAAACGCTTGGATCCGACGCTCATCTCCTGCGTTCGATCGAGGAAACTGGTCGCGGTTTCTACGTCGCCGTGGGGCTTCTTCTCCTGGGTGTGCTCTGGGGGGTTTTTGCCTATGGAACGCAATTGACCCACGGCTTAGGTGTCACCGGATTGAATCAGCCGGTGAGTTGGGGGTTTTACGTTACAAATTTTGTGTTTTTCATTGGTATCAGCCATGCAGGCACGCTTATCTCGGCCATCCTCCGGATGGCACAGGCCGAGTGGCGGCGGCCCATTACCCGGATGGCCGAGGTGATCACCGTGATGGTGCTTTTTATCGGTGCAGGGAATATCATCCTCGATCTGGGGCGGCCGGATCGTGCGTTGAACGTACTTCTCTACGGGCGTTACCAAAGTCCATTGCTTTGGGATGCGACGAGCATCTCGGCTTACCTGACCGGAAGCGTGTTTTACCTTTACCTGCCCTTAATCCCAGACATTGCCATCCTCCGCGATCATTCTTCCAAATACCGTTTTTTATACACCGTGCTCGCCCTCGGGTGGACTGGCAGCAAGCGGCAAATCCGAATTCTCGACCGAGCGATTGCCATCATGGCAGTAGTGGTCATCCCAGTGGCCATCTCGGTACACACGGTTGTCTCTTTTGTTTTTTCGATGACCCTCCAGCCTGGCTGGCATAGCACGATATTCGGTCCCTATTTCGTCGTCGGGGCGATCTTCAGCGGCATTGCGGCACTCATTATATTCATGCTCATTTTCCGGCGAGCCTACGGTCTCGAGAATTATCTCAAATATATCCACTTCAAATACTTGGGCCTTCTGCTTCTGACGATGAGTTTCCTGTGGTTCTACTTCACGTTTGCCGAGTACATCACAGCTTTCTATGGCAACGAGCCCGAGGAGATGAAGGTTTTTTGGGCAAAGTTCACAGGGGACCAAGCAATATTCTTTTGGACGATGGTAATTTGCAACTTTGTGATTCCGATGACACTGATCGGAATCGCTCGCTTGCGGACCATCACTGGAATTCTGGTTGCTTCCATTTCCGTATGCATCGGAATGTGGCTTGAGCGTTTTATCATCATCGTTCCGACCCTTTCGCATCCCCGCCTTCCGGTCGAGACAGGCAGCTATTTGCCCTCCATGGTCGAATGGGGCCTGATGGTGGGTTGCTTCTCTCTGTTCGGATTATTCTATTTATTATTTACGAAATTCTTTCCCATAATCTCAATATGGGAAATACGCGAGGGTCGGGAGGTTGGTTTCGAAGAAGTTGTAGAACGGGTAAAGAGTTATCTGCCCAACGAAGAGAAAACCCCCATCTCGGAAGGAGCAAGAGGATGAAGGCGCAGAGACCGAATCCGCGCACCGTGCGGGCCGCTCAACTGGGGTTGCTCGCGGTCTTTTGGGTCAGCGTCATTGGCATTATCTCGTGGATTGTCCGGCTTATTCAGTTATCGCTCGAGTTGCACGACATCCCTTCGGCATCCATCGGTATTTCCCTGGTGGCAATCCCAGTGTTCCTTTTGTTGCTGGGTCTGGCGAACTATGTTTTTTTGGGGTTGCTTTGGGACGATTCACATGAAGCCCATCCATCCACTGATGACGAGAGATAACACCATGAGATGCAAGTGCCTCCTTAACAGCACTTTTGTGTTTTTTGTCTTCATTGCCATATGCTCCTCTGCCTCGTTCGCCTCTTTTTCTTTTTCTTCCTTGCCAGAAAACCCCGTCGGAGGGAGCTCTGTCTTCGTCAAGAAAAATTGCCTCTACTGTCATGCGATTCAAGGATACGGAGGGTCTGAAGGACCCGACTTGGGGCGGTTAGAGCTTAGAGGCGGTTTCCTCGCCATGGCGGGGTTCATGTGGAATCACGCGCCGAAAATGATCAAAGCGCTGGCCAGAGACAAAATCCCTTTTCCGAGATTCGACACAAAGGAAATGACACAGCTTGTCGCTTTTCTCTACACGCTCAACTATCTCGACCCCCCCGGCGACGCGCGACGCGGCGAGGAAGTCTTCACGAGCAAGCGTTGTGCCACTTGCCACAATGTGGGAGGAAAAGGAGGCCACAGTGGCTCCCCACTCGACAAATTCGGCCATTTCGTCTCGCCCATCTTTGTTGCGACCGCTCTCTGGAATAAAGGGCCGACGATGGCGGTGATGATGGAACAAGACGGAATCGAACGGCCCACTCTTACAGGGGCAGATGTGCGGGATATCGTCGCCTTCATCAGGGATCGATCGGACCGCTCCTCCAACACGCCATCTCGCGTTTATCTCAAGCCCGGAAATCCGAGGCAAGGTGCCTCACTTTTTGAGACGAAGCGCTGTTCCGGATGCCATTCTCTGCGAACTGGTGAGGGAGGCTCAGCCCCCCCTCTGGGGACCGGGCTCAAGGTGAATCTCTCTGGTATCGCGAGCCAGTTGTGGAAC
>CAMYJL010000232.1 GCA_947258645.1 uncultured Nitrospinota bacterium | reverse complement strand
GGGATGGTCTCGATGGCGCTGGCGAGGAGCCAGCCGAGCCCGCCCGCCGTGAGCCGGGGGTCTTCGCCCGCGAATTCGCGGGTCGCTCCGACCACCAGCCGGCCGTCCACCCGGGGGACGAAGTAGGGGTCGGTCGTTCTCAGGATGGTGTGCCTGATCGCGAGTTCCCGGGCGTCGAGAGCGATCATCTGTCCCCGCTGGGGGACGATGGGCGGAACGGGTCTTGCTCCGATGACGCCCCGGCTCCCGATCCCCGCGCAGACGACAACGATTGGGGCGTCATATTCGCCTTCTTCCGTCCGCACCCCGCGGACGCGATCTCCTTCCACGGAAAGTTCCTTCACCGAAACGCCGGTCCGTATCTCGACGCAGAGGCGGCGGCAGGCGATCTCCAGGGCGGGCCCCAGCCTCCGCACCTCGACGTTCCCGCCTGGCACGAGGAGCGCCCCTGCCAGCCCAGTGCCCAGGACGGGTTCTTCTTTCCGGAGCTTTTCGGGCTCAAACCACTCGGTCTCTCCCCATTGGCCGGTCTTCGCCTTTTTCTGGAGATCGCTGGCCTCTGCCGGGTTCATGGCCAGAAGGAGAATCCCGGTCAGGCGGAATTCGAGGTCCACCCCGCTTTCTCCTCGGACGGCCTCGGCCAGTGCTTCCCACATGGCGAAAGAGGAATGGCGGAGGCGCAGGCCGGGCTCCCCGGCGATATCCGCCGAACCGCTCGATCCGTGGGGGGAGACGATGCCAGCCGAGGCCCAGGTGGTCCCTGCGCCGGGCTGGCCTTTTTCGAGGAGGAGGACTTTTCGCCCGACGCGGGCCAACTCGCGGGCCGTGAGTAGGCCCATGATTCCCCCGGCCCGAACCATCTCCATGACATGCTCGGGAAGCGGCTCGGCCTGAAGACTGTCGCCTTGGGTGAGGTTTTCCACGGTGCCCGAAATGGGGTCCACCCGAAGACGGTCGCCTTCCTGGATACTCCCGGCGCCCGGGCAGATGAGGACCGGAAGTCCGATGCAGATGGAGTTGCGGAAAAAGTTGCGCGCGAAGTTCTGGGCGATAACGGCGCCGACCTTCGCGTACTTGAGCCCTCGCGGGGCGGTCTCGCGGCTGGAGCCGCAACCGAAGTTGACGCCGCCCACAATGATGTCGCCAGGCTGTGTCTTGCCCGCGAAATCCGGGTCGATGCCGGACATGATGTGATGAGCCAGCTCCTCATCCGGGAGGCTCGCGAACGAGCCCGGCATGATGTAGCCCGTGTCCACGTTATCGCCGAAGACCCAGGCGCTTCCCTCGATTTGTTGTGCCGCAGCCGTTTCACTCATGAAAGGAACTCCCTCGGATCGGCCACGCGGCCCTGAATGGCGCTGGCGGCCACCGTGGCTGCCGACGCGAGATAGATGGAGGCATCGATGCTCCCCATGCGTCCTTTGTAGTTTCGGTTGGCCGAGGACACGGCGGTTTCGCCGGATCCGAGTTGGCCCGCACCCCTGCCGGTGCAAACGCCGCAGGTGGTGGGCATGAGGACGCCGCCCGAGTCGATGATGGGCTGGAGGGTGCCCTCGGCCCAGGCCTTGTTCATGATGGTCTTGCTCGCCGGGGCGATGAGGAGCTGGGTCCCGTGTGCGACGCGGCGGCCCTTGAGAACGCGTGAGGCAGCGCGCAGGTCTTCTAGCTTCGCTCCGGTGCAGGAGCCGATGTGCGCCCGGTGAACGGGGCCCGAGTCTACCTCCTCGACCGGGCTGACGTTGTCCATCCGGTGCGGGCAGGCGACCTGGGGCGAGAGGTTCGACACGTCGTACTCGTAGCTGGCGATGTATTCCGCGTCCGGGTCGGAGGTGAACGACTCCCAGTCCTCCTCGACTCCTGCCTCGCGAAGGTAAGCCTTCGTTTTATCGTCTACTTCCATGATGGCGCTCTTGGCGGCGAACTCGGCCGCCATATTGGTCAGCGTCATGCGGTCCTCGACCTCGAGCGCCGCGATGGCTTCACCCTCGAACTGGAGGACCTTGTAATTCCCCCCATCCACGCCGATGTCCTTCAGAGCCAGCAGGGTGAGATCTTTTCCCCAGATGCCCTCGGGCGGCGTTCCCTTGAACCCGATCCGGATGGTGTCGGGAACGCGGAGCCAAACCTCCCCGGTGGTCAGGACGCCGATGCTCTCGGTCGGGCCGATGGCGACGCCGAGAGCGCCGAGGGCGCCCGCGTTGGTGGTGTGGCTGTCGGTCCCGGTCAGTATCCCGCCGGGACGGATGAAGCCGTTCTCGGCCATGAGAATGTGGCAGATTCCCTCGCCGTCATAGTAGTTGGGCAGTTCGAACTCTTTCGCGAATTCCCGGGTGACGTTAAGGACATGGGCCTGGCTGTCCGAGGAGGGGGGGTTGTGGTGGTCGGCGGTGAGGACGAAGCGGTCCTTGTTCCAGATGGGAAGGCCGAGGGACTTGAAGTCCTTTCCCATGCGGTAGGGGCCCTGATTGTCGTGCATCAGGTGGGCATCCACCTTCACCCACACGATATCGCCGACGTTTACGTGATCACTCCCGCTCGCACGGGCGAGGATTTTCTGGGTCGCGGTTTCCTTGGCCAATTCCGCCTCCATCGCGTGAGGAGAAAACGATTTTTCTGGGGTTGTCCGAAGAGGACACCTACTTGTCTTACAGGACGAGCCGGGACGCAAGCGGGTCCGGGATTGGGGCGGATCTCATGTGTCGGCGAGTTTCTTCATGATCCGGTAAGGCCCGGATTTGGCTTCGAGTCCGACCCCGGGGATGTCGGGGAGCCCGACGTAGCCGTCCTTGACGGGCACGCCGTCCGCGAAGCCGTTGAAGGGCTTGAATACGTCCGGGTAGGATTCGTTGCCGCCGAGACCCAGCCCAGCCGCAATGTTGAGGCACATCTGATGGCCGCCGTGGGGGATGCACGAGCGGCGGGACCAGCCGTTTTCCTCGATCATTTGAAGCGTGCGCATATACTCGACCAGCCCGTAGCTCAGGGCACAGTCGAATTGAAGGATGTCCCGATCGGGACGCATCCCGCCGTGGCGGATAAGATTGCGGGCGTCCTGCATGGAGAAGAGGTTCTCGCCCGTGGCCATGGGTCCCTCGTAGTGGTTGGCAAGCTCGGCCTGGAAAGCGTAGTCGAGCGGGTCGCCCGCCTCTTCATACCATTTAAGGCCGTAAGGCCTGAGCGCTTCGGCGTAGGCGATCGCGGTGTCGAGGTCGAATTTTCCGTTGGCGTCGACCGCGAGGCGATCCCCCGAGCCGACCACGTCGATCACCGCCTCGATGCGCCGCAGGTCATTTTCGAGGGGCGCGCCGCCGATCTTCATCTTGACGACGGTGTAGCCCCGGTCCAGATAGCTTTGCATCTCGTCTTTCAGCGCGCTCCGATCTTTTCCGGGGTAGTAGTAGCCGCCCGCCGCGTAAACGAAAACGCGCTTTTCGGCCTCGCCGCCCCGGTACCTGTCCGCGAGATACCGGTAGAGCGGGACGCCTTCGATTTTGGACACGGCGTCCCAGACGGCCATGTCGAGAACGCCGACGGCGACTGAACGGTCTCCGTGGCCGCCCGGTTTTTCGTTCGCCATCAAACACTGCCAGATTTTTTCGGGGTCGAGGTTCGTGCCGTCATTGTTGAGGAAGGAGTCCGGCTCAGCGTTCTTGAGACGGGGTATGAAACGTTCGCGCAAAAGGCCTTGCTGCGCGTAGCGGCCGTTGGAGTTAAAGCCGAAGCCGATGACCGGCTTGCCGTCTCGCATGACGTCGGTGATCAGAGCGACGACGCTGACCGTCATGTGGCTGAAGTCGATGTAGGCGTTCCGGATGTCTGCCTGAATTGGTACGACAGTGTCACGGATATCGACAATTTTCACGGGTGCTTTCCTCTATTTCTTTCCAGATGCGAGATGAAATATGGTGGAGATGGTATACAGATGCCG
This sequence comes from uncultured Nitrospinota bacterium, assembly GCA_947258645.1. Taxonomy (GTDB): domain Bacteria; phylum UBA8248; class UBA8248; order UBA8248; family UBA8248; genus CAMYJL01. The sequence goes on along the minus strand of CAMYJL010000232.1, from coordinate 1,836 downwards.
GATGAAAATGAACCGGAGTTGAGCTGCCGGGCGCATGAATTTAAAGAAAGGGGATGGGACCGATGATTCAGTGGGGAGATTTCTGGGATTTTCATACGGACCTCAGGAATATTCAGCGTCTTCCGGCCAATCGGGCCTACCTCAAGGAGCAGATAGATCTGGCCACGGCCTCGAAGCTAGGGGGGCTCTTTTCCGCGACGGGGCGGATGGCCAGTGCTCCGGCGGACGAGCAAATCGAGAAGCTGAAAGAGGAAGTGGCGCTGATTCGGGGAGCGGAAAGGCTCAGCCTCGTCCTTTCTTCGGAAGATGTGGCGGGAGAGGGACGGCAGGTTCTCCACGCGGAGGGCGTTTATTTTGTGGAATCGTCAGATGACATTGCCCTGCTCGACTGGCTCTGGGAACTGGGGTTCCGGAGTCTAGCGCCGCTCTACAACGAGGACAATCCTCTCGGGGGAGGGGCGATGGGTGATGCTGCGCGAGGGCTCACCGGACTGGGCCGGGATTTTGCTCTTCACGCCTGGGAGAAAGGCTTCCTCTTTGATTGTGCTCACGCCAATCACCGGACGAAAAATGACATAGTCGACCTCGCTCTCGTGACAGGGAATCCCTTGCATTATTCCCATGGGCATTTAGACGATCCCGTCGTCGCGAGTTTTGGTGAGCGGGGGCTTCCGCGCGAAATGGCTCAAAGACTCTTCGAAACGGGGGGGCTTGTCGGACTCTCTCCGCATCCCGGTTTTTTAGGGCAGTTCGAGCGCCATCTGGAGGAAATCGAGTTCCTCGCCGAAGCGCGCGCCGACTCGGTCGTGATGGGGACGGACTTCGCGGGAACGAATACGCCGGGACCGGAGGGCAACAGGCTGTTTGGAGAATGCAAGGGCGTATGGGGTCTACCGGAGTTCGCGCGGCGTCTGGCGGAAATCCACGGAGAAGATTTCGCCCGTGACTACTGTGGGAAAACGCTGAAAACCTTTTTAGAGAAAGCGCTTCCGAATTCTTGAGCGGCGCAGATTTGAAGTCCAATCTTCCCTTCAAAGATGACATCCCGGGGCAAGTCCGATCAAATTTCAATTGCAAAACTTATGCAAAAAAGTCTAGTGATCGCGCTCAAAAATGATCCGAAAACTTGCACTATTTTCGGTATAGAGAACTAATTTAATGAGTGAATTCAATGGCTTATGTTATCTTTGGGGTCGGCTTTTTTTGAATGGGACAGTCAACCACCATGAACAATGTAGGAGGAAGAAATGAAAACTATCCGCCACATCGCTTTTGCAGCCGCGGTTGTGTCTCTTGCCGCATGGATGAGTCCCCAGGCTTTCGCCGAGAAGACGCCCGGTGCTCAACTGGGCAGCCTCGTATGTAAATCCCGGCCGGGCACGCGCGTTCAGTTCTTCCTGCGCTCTTCCGTGGCCGTCAAGTGCACGTTCAAGACCGACAAAGGCCAGGAGAGCTACAAGGGCGAGATCGGTCTCCTGGGAATCGATCTGAGTAAGAAATCCGAAGAGACGCTTTATTTCACCGTCCTGGGCGTTACGGAAAATGTTGAGATGGGTTCTCACACGCTTAGTGGCGACTATGTAGGCGCTTCGGTCTCGGCCGGTGTGTATAAGGAAGGCGCCGGGTCCACCCAGTTCATTGGAGGCGTCAACAAGAGCTTCAGCCTGGTTCCCTCCCTCGATACCTTTAAGGGGACGGGCATCACGGTGGGCGTGAGCCGTATGAAACTCATGAAAGGTTACTAAAAAACGCATTTCGGGGGGTGAATCATCGCCGGCCCGAAATGTTGGATGAAAGAAAAACGGCGGCCCCCGAGAGGGCCGCCCCCGATCTTGC
>CAMYJL010000231.1 GCA_947258645.1 uncultured Nitrospinota bacterium | reverse complement strand
TGCGGCTTTCCTGAAAGAAGCGCTCGTCCTCGTATTCGAAACCGAGCGTGGTGATGGAGGCAAAATTCGGCGCCGGGCCGTCTTTTTTATCGGCGAAGCGGATGTTGACCTGATTGTCGATCTGAAAGCGCGTCTGCGTCGTGTCGGTCAGCACGGGCGAGAAGAAAAGCCGCCCGATGTCGAGAATGTCCGCCGCGTCCGAAAACTCGCGCTCCAGGTGGTAGTAGGAGACGCGCGGGATGTACTCGAGCCATTTTGCCGGCTTGAGCTCCAGGCGGGTGCCCACGATTTGCTCGGTGTTTTTGGTGAACTGGTTGAGTTCCCGGTCTGTGAACGGCGCGGCCAGGCGGATGTCGCTGTTCACGGCGCCGATGTCCGATGTGCTGTCGAAGCGGTTGATGTTCGCCTGATAGATCAGCCGCGCCTTGGCTTGATCAGAAGAATGAACGTCGAAGGCGAGCGTCCCCACCGTCCGGTAGAAGCCGTCGTTGGGGAAGCGGCCCTCCGTATCGAGCCGGCTGATGGAGGCCAGATACCCCGATTTTTCGGCTCCTCCCTTGAGTTTCGCCGACTCTTCGTAGGTCTGGAAGCTGCCGTGCCGGGCGGAAACCTCGGCGGTGGGCCGCTCGCCGGGCCGGCCCACGTCCAGGAGAAGGTTGACGACCCCGGCCGCCGCGTCCGAGCCGTAGAGCGTACTCTGCGGGCCGCGGAGAATTTCCGCGCGTCCGATCCACTCCGGGGATACGTGGCCGAAGTTAAAAGCGCCGCCGGAAAGCGGTGAGAGTTTGAAGCCGTCGAGAAGGACGCTCGTGAAGTTGCTCTCGCTGCCCCGGATGCGGAAGGCTGTCGCCCCGCCCCGGCTCCCGGTCGGCTCGATATTGCCGCCGATTGCTTCCTGGAGGACTTCGTTAAAGTCGCCGGGGAGGAGGGCGTCGATCTGCTCCCTCGATATCACTTCCACCGAATCCCCGACCGTGCTCACCCGGCGCGGTGTTTTCGTCGCCGTCACCGTCAGCGGATCGAGCCTCAACCGTTCCTCGCTGGCGTCCTGGGCGAAGGCGAGGCCCACGAAAAATATCGACATCACCGCCAGAATGTAGATGAATGTTCGAACCCTTCGGTGGAAATCACCGTGACCGCCGGTTTCTCGTTTCGGTAGGACAATGGTCCGCATGCCGATCCTCCCGGCGTCCCGAGACGCCAGATGAAAGCCCGCGCGGCGTGGGCGGCTTTTCCGCTTCATCGCCGCGGCGCTTCGTGGAGATTCCGGCAGACCGGTCTTCTGGCTCACGCCGATAGCCGTCTTCCGCTCCTTCCCGGATCGGAGATCCAGTGGATTCGCTTGCGGAAGCCGCGGCGATTACAGCTGCTGGGCAGCCCCGGATTTTCACCGGGTTCCCGTGCACCTGCCGGAAAAAACGAGGGCGGATCCGATTCCGCCCGCACAAATTATCTTTGACGATGTATCGAACCGGAAACGAGCGAGGTGGAAGCGAAAAGGGAGGATGAAAGCAAGGGGACACACTTGCTCAAGAGCGAAAAGACATCTCGCCTGTGCATTCTCCGCACCTCCCAGACCTCGAGGACGCCGCGGTTCGAAAAGAAATGAAGGCTGGTATCCTGACTTCCGGGTCATCCTACTCGCGGCATCCTTCCCAACGCCGGGGCGTCAGTGGGTCGCTTCGCCGCTTTCGTCACCGGTTACAGTGGCGGGTCCGCGCCGGATTCTCACCGGCTTCCCGTTCTTCCCCACACAGGGAAGCGCCTCCATTTCACGGTTAAGCCGACCCTATCCGATCACGCCTCTTCTTGCAATCAGGTGCGGTGAGGGGCCGGGAGACAATGACGCGACCGCCCCTCACCGCACCGATAAGCGCGGATGGAGGAAAAGAAGCGGTGTCATTCAGAGAGGAGGTGGTGGAGTACACCTCCACCGGAGCGGGGAATCTTCCAGATGGAGACACGCACGATTAAACTCTCGAAGATTTTCACGGAGCTCGTCCTGAGCGAAGCCGAAGGGTTCAGAGTGGCATCTCTTGTCCTGGCTACCCATGGGAGGAGGGTTCACAATGGAGCGCCCATGAGTCAGAAGAGACGCAACCCGTCCGGGGAAACACGATTGATGTCTCAATGATAGAATCATCTTTAAGGAAGCGTTGGGATTTGAGATGATTCGCGCTGGCCAGGAGCGTGATCGGTTTGCGCCATACATTTGCAGATGGAGGGTTGATGTGACCAATAATCAAACTCGATTGGGATTTGCCGCAACCCTCTTCCTGGTGGGCGGAATATATCTATTGTTGCCGCACCTTCGGTTGTCCTCTCATATTGTCTCGCTTGTGCGGTGGGCGTTTGCGTGGATTGCCGTTGTTTATCTGATTCTGGGTCTCTTAACGAACCGAGAGGGCGGGGTTTTTTTCATCTGCCGTTCGTTCGCCGCCTCGGCTGGCGCCATCTTCCTCGTGCTGAATTTTCTCCCACTTTCTTATTGGGCAGCTGGCCCTCTTTTGTTCGACAAAAAGGTGGAGTCGAAACGGCCCGTGGCGGTGGTTCTCGGCGGCGGAATCAATAGAGACGGAACACCGACCGAATCGTCCATCCGGCGGGTGGTCCAGGGGGCCCAGCTGTACCATGCGGGCTTGGCGCGGACCCTTCTTTTCAGTACCGGGGTGACATCGAAATCAGAAATCAGCGAGGCCCAGGCGATGGCGCGGTTCGCTCTCTCTCTGGGGGTGCCCCAAAAAGCGATTCTTCTGGAAAAGTCTTCGGTGAACACCGACGAAAACGCCCGCTTTTCTTCGGATATCCTGCGCAAGCGCGGGGTCAACCGGATTCTTCTCGTGACCGACCCGATTCACATGTTCCGGGCCAAGGAATCATTTCAGCATTACGGAATTTTTGCGGACCCTGCTCCGACGGTCGACAAGGAACTCATCGAGATGGAAGCGCGGGGCAGGTGGAACCTCTTTCACCGGGTGTTGCACGAGTATATCGGCATTGCGTATTACCGGGCGAAACGGTTCCTGGCCAGCTAGACCCCGGCGGATGCCGGGTACAGCCTTTTTTCATCGAATCGAATCATCGAATCGAAATGACGGGCCGGCGGCTCAGTCCCGCTGGGCCAGCTCGATGCTGACGTTGTCGGGGCCTTTGATGAAGGCGATCTTCACGCCGGGCCGAATCTCCCAGGGTTCGCAGATGAATTCCGCATTTTTGGCGCGCAATTCCTCCGCCGCTTGGTCCATGTTGTCCACCCGGAGCCCGAAATGGTCGAGGCCGTAGCGGGGTTCAGAGCCCGTGCGGACGGGGTCTTCGTCTTTCGCCCTTCCGGAGACGATGAAGATCATGCCGTTTAAATCCATGTTGAACGACGGCGCCCCCCCGAGTTCGCGCTCCTGAATCATGCGTGCGCCGAACATCTCTTCCCAGAATTTCCGGGCGGCGTGAGGGTCTTCGCTTCTGAAGTGGAGGTGATCGTATCCATATGTGGCCATCGGATTTCCCCTGAGTGAAAAGACCTGTCCGGGCGGAATCCATACGGATCCGCCTCTGATGATGGGAGATTGAGTTGAGGGGATTTTAGGATGCGGCCATCATTCGGGCAAGACATCAAAGCCTTGACTGGGGGATACCGGCCAAGGGGGTACAAATGGGGTGAATCCAGCTTATCCGGGTCCGCCCTCGTCTTGTTCGAGGAGCTTTTGCGACTCGGCCATTTCATGGAACAGGGCGCAGGTTGCGCTGAAATCTTTTTCCAGGCGCTCGAACAGCTGTTGAATCTGAAACGGCGTCAGGATGTCGGTCAGCTCGTCAAAGACGACCTGCCACGTGAGGTCGCGCCGATCGCCCCGCTGAAGCTCTTTGGTCTCCAGGGTGAAATCGTCGTAGACCTCGTGCTCGTGATCGAGCAGCTCGCGCAGGACGGGTTCGTAGTTCGGATCGCTGGCGTGAACGTAGCGCATGAGGTAGGGCTTGAAGCTTCGGACTTTGTGGAGTCTCTTCATGAGAACATCCTCCAGCATGACGTTTGGTGCTGGGGGTGAACAGCGGGACCAGTATTAGTCCCAACCTTAGGATTATCGGACAAAATTAGTAATATATCAATGCAATTATGGCCCAATCGATAGGCAATCCGGGGTGATTGTGGCATGATTCATCCGCTGAAAATGCAGATAGTGATAGGTTTTGCCGCTTTTTCTTGAATCTCCCGGGCGGAGATGGAGGATGACAGGAATGGAGGATGTACGAGTAGAGCGGATGGCGGAGACGATTGCCCGCTACTCCTCCCATGTGGGCCGGGGCGAGCTGGTGTGCATTCGAGGCGGTGTCTCCGCCGCGCCCCTGATTCGCGCGCTTTACGAAATTTGCCTGAAGCTGGGCGCATTTCCCTACACCCAGGTGGGGCTCCCCGGGATGGACGAGGTTTTCTTCAAACATGCCAACCGGGAACAGCTCGCCTTTATCTCCCCCGTATCCAGGTTCGAGATCGGTCAGGTCGACGTATTCATCAATGTGCTCTCGGAGACCAATACGCGCCGCCTCTCGAAAGTCAACCCCAAGAAACAGGCTGCCGCCTCGATTGCCCGCCAGCCCATCATGAAGACATTCATGAAGCGTGCGGCCGACTATGAGAAGACCAAGGGAAAGAAGGGTCTGCGCTGGACCCTCACGCTGTTTCCGACCGAGGCCTACGCCCAGGACGCGGAAATGTCCCTTCGCGAATATGAAAATTTCGTCTTCGGCGCCTGTTTCGCCGATAAAAGCGGTTCGATCCGCCGATGGAAAAATATCGACAAGAAGCAGAACGAGGTCGTCCGCTATCTCCGGGGGCGGAAGGTCGTCGAGATCGAGGGGCCGGAGACCGACCTTCGCATCGGGATCGCCGGGCGCAAGTGGATCAATTGTTCGGGAACGCACAACTTTCCCGACGGCGAGGTGTTCACGGGGCCCGAGGAGACGAAAATCGACGGAAGGGTGCGCTACTCGTTTCCGGCCTGTCTGTCCGGCCGGGAGGTGGACGACGTACGGCTCGTGTTCGAAAAAGGCCGGGTGGTCGAGTCCTCCGCTGCGAAAAACGAAGCCTTTCTCCGCAGCATGATCGGCATGGATCGCGGCGCGGCCCGGGTGGGTGAGTTCGCCTTCGGCCTGAACTACGGCATCAGTCAGTTCACGAAAAACATTCTCTTCGACGAGAAGATGGGCGGGACGGTGCACATCGCCCTGGGCAAGGGATATCCCGAGAGCGGCTCGAAAAACAATTCGGCCCTGCACTGGGACATGGTCTGCGACCTGCGAAAAAAGGGAGAGGCCCGGGTGGACGGGCGGTTGTTTTTCAAAGATGGAAAGCTCAAGATTTAACGAGCGCGCCGGGGGGCGAGGCCCCGCCCGCCCGGCCTTTATCGTCAGCGGCAAAACCGATACCATTTTTTCTTCCGGGAGGCGAAACGCCGCCCGGATGGCCCCGTACAGGCCGTGGTTTCCGGCCAAAAATCCGTTTGTGGGCGGGTAGCTCAGCTGGCAGAGCGGTGCCCTTACAAGGCATAGGTCGCAGGTTCGATCCCTGTCCCGCCCACCACAAGGAGCAATCCCTGTATAAGCGTCCATTGCAATAGAAGGACCCGGGAAGGTTCTTTGCCCGGGTCTGCTCTGACAGGAGGCACTTGACATGAAACCGACGGCGGCACTGCGAAAGATCATAGAGAGGCCGGAACTCACGAAGTGGGTGGCCGCCCACGATCCACTTCTCGCACGGCTCTCGGTGTCGGGCAACGCCGCCGCGGCCTTCTCGCTGGGCCTGCCCGACATGGGTTTCACCAACCTGAACGACATCGTGGACGTCAGCCGGCGCATTGCCGCTGCGGTGGACATTCCCGTTCTCGTCGATGCGGACACCGGCTTCGGCAACGCGATGAACGTCCTGCGCACGGTGCGGGAGTTCGAGCGCGCAGGCGTGGCCGGAATCAGCCTCGAGGATCAGGTGGATTATAAGAAGTGCTCCATGATCGAGACGGATCATCCTGTCGTCCCGGCGGAGGACCACGCCGTGAAGATCAGCGCCGCCTGCCGGGCGCGGACGGACCCCGACTTTGTCATCATCGCCCGCACGGACTCGGCCGCTGATCTGGGTCTCGACGAAGCCATCCGCCGCGCACGCCTTTACGCCGAGGCGGGCGCCGATATGGTGGACATTCAGATACGCGGGACGCTCGACGAGGTCCAGCAGATCACGGACGCCGATCTTCCCGTGCCGCTCAAGGGAAACATGGACGAGGGCAAGCGCCTCTGGGAGATCGATTTTCCCACCCTCGAAGCGGCGGGTTTCCGCATCGCCTCCTATCCGGGGCTGATCCGCTACAGCATCGTCCGCGCCGTGAAGGACGCGCTCGCCCACCTCCAGAAAGAGGGCTCGACGGTGGCCATCCGCGACCGGATGGCCGACGTGAAGGAATACTTCGATGCCGTGGACCTCGACCGCTATCTCGAGCTGGAGAAAGAGATATTCCCCCCGGTCCCGCCGAAATAGGAGAAGCGGGGTTTTCCCCCGCCGGAAGCGTTCATCTTCCCATGCCGAAATCTGATCGATCAAAAAATTCAGAATATGACCTCGTCATCGTCGGAGCGGGGACGGTAGAGGGCGAAAGCAACCAAGGAAGTCTTCAGAAGACCTTGTTGAATCATTTAGAGAAGAATTCCAGGAAGGGGAATTGGGATACCTCTCAAAAGAAGGTTCTCAGCGTCCAGGGCCATCCGTGCCACCAAGCCTGGACAGTTTGGCGATTTCCGCCGAAATGTGGGCGGAAATCAGGAATAGATTCTTCATGGGGGCTTAGGAGGGCTCGCAATTAATGACAAAGCGGCGAAATTCCTCAATTCTAGCTAGAATTATTAATTCGCCATGCACAGGTTGGGTAGAAGAAGATAAGTCGTCAGCTCCGCAGGAGATTGCTTGAAAGCCAAGATCTGTGAAAAAATTTGATTGCTCAAAAGCGTCAAAAGGAAGTGTCAGTTAAATTGCTTCAAGCAAAAGAGGGGGGATTTAAAATGAAATGGCGATTTCGCATTATGGGTTTTGTTGCTGCGTTTCTGTTTTTGATTTCGCTTGTGGCTATTGGTGGATTTTCAACAGGGGCCAGCGGTGCGCCAAAAGCGATAAAACTGAGCGCGGGTGCCATGGGGCAGTCCATTTACATGCTGCTTGGCGTCTTGGCAAAGCGAATGGAAGAAGGGACATCCGGTCTCAAGGCCAGCGTCATCGCGGGTGGCGGAAAGGCAAATCCTCGACTGGTCAACCTGAAGAAAGTCGACATCGCCTTTACGGTCATGGGCCTGTATAGAAGCGCTATCCTGGGGGCCAAGCCCTATAAGAAGAAGTATTCCGATCTTCGCGTACTGGCCGATGTTCAGGGACACGGGGCCATGTATTTCATGGTCACGGAAGATACCGGCCTCACATCAATCGACCAGATAAAAGCGAAGAAATATCCTTTAAAAGTTTGCACCTTTCTCAAGTCCGGCCCTCCCGAGGTGGATACCCGGAGGACCCTCGCTGAATACGGGATCACGTACGATGACATCAAGAAATGGGGAGGCCGGGTCAACTTCAGCCAATGGACTGATTGCATCTCGATGGTGAGAGATGGTCATGCCAACGCGCTCCTGGGGGCCACCAGCCTGCCGTCCTCGTTTCATGCCGAAGCGGCCAAGGCCCGCAAAATGCGCATGCTTCCTCTGAAGGAAGAAGTCATTCAGAGAATGGTGAAGAAATATAAATACCTGCGGGTCACGCTCCCGAAGGGTCTCTACGGCATCGTCTCCAACGACATGCCCACAATTGGAACCACATACTACTTCTTCGCACACAAAGATCTGACCGATCAGCTTGCGTATGATTTCGTCAAGACGATGTACACGCATGCCGATGACGTGAAGAACGTGCATGTTGCCTTTAAAGGGTTTAAGCCGAATTTGATGGCCAAGGGATTGGTCGGACAGATTCATCCGGGCGCCGTCAAGTTCTATAAGGAAAAAGGCCTGATCAAATAGAGGGCGGGCGGATATTTGTCCTCTTCATGACGGAGGGCGTTGGTGAGACGACAGCCCGGCCGGCATGAGGTAAGCGCTCCCCGGAGACTGTTGGGAAGGCCCTTGTTTCATGGTGCTCGCAATCCCTCGATTTCCTCACAGGTGCGCCGGTGGGGCGGCTTTTTGCCGCCCCATGAGGCGGTTTCGATTTTCATGAATGCCGCGAATCCTCTGCCGGCGGATGAGGGATTTTGAAAAAATAAGGAAAACATGAATTCATCCGAGAAGGGCTTCAGCCTGGGATCGATCATATCGGTTATCGCGGTCTCGATGGCTCTTTATCACCTCTATACGGTCGCATTCGGCATCCTGCCTGTGCTGCTCCATCGCTCCATTCATCTGGCGTTCGCGCTCGTCCTCGTTTTTCCTCTGTACCCGATGGGTGGCAAGAACCAGAAGGGATGGATGTGGGGCATCGATATCGCATTGTCGGTGCTCTCTTTCGTGACGGTGGCGTATATCATCGTCAATTACGAAGCGGTCTCAGTAAAGGAGACTTTTGCGGATCCCTTGACCCCTATGGAGGTGGGCTTGGGGTCGGCGTTGATTCTTCTGATCCTGGAAGCCACGAGGCGGACGGTTGGAATTCCGCTCGTTGTGATTGTCGTTTTCGGTCTCGTATATGTATACGCGGGGCCTTCCTTCCCTGGGGTGTTCGCCCATGCCGGGTGGTCCTTTGAAGACATTGTCAGCTTCATGTACCTCGGGCTTCAGGGGATATTCGGCATCCCGCTCGGTGTTTCCGCCACCTATGCTTTCCTGTTCATTCTGTTCGGCGCTTTTTTATATACGACAGGCATCAGCGGTTTCTTCATCGATTTGGCAATGCTGGCCGCCGGCCGGAGCCGGGGAGGGCCCGCCAAGGTGGCCATCATGGCGAGTGCCCTCTTCGGGACCATATCGGGCGCCGTGGTCGCCAATGTCTACGGGACGGGAACCCTGACCATCCCGATGATGAAGCGGCTGGGATATCAGCCGAATTTCGCCGGTGCGGTGGAAGCGGTCGCATCGACGGGCGGCCATCTGATGCCACCCGTCATGGGGACCGTCGCCTTCGTGATGGCGGACGTCACCGGGATCCCCTATTCGGAAATCGCGAAATCAGCCGCCCTGCCGGCGATCCTGTACTTTTTCGCCTTGGTGATGATGGTCCATTTCGAGGCGTGCAAAAAGGATCTTCGCGGGCTGCCGGAAGATGAAATCCCCGACAAATCGAAAACCCTGAGGAATTGCTACCTCCTCATTCCCCTTGTTTTTTTGGTCTACATCATCTTTCAGGGATATACCCCGTTCCGAGCGGCGTTCTTCGCCATATTGGCGACGGTGGCCGTGGGGGCCATTAAAAAAGAAACGCGAATGGGGCCCAAGAAGTTTTTTCAAACGCTGGAAAAAGGGGCAAAGGATTCCCTGATCATCGCCACGGCCACGGCGTCGGCCGGAATCATCGTTGGCGTGGTTTCGATGACCGGCGTGGGATTACAGGTGACCGGCATTATTATTTCATTCGGAAAAGGCACCTTGTTGGTTCCTCTCATCCTGACCATGGTGGCCTGCCTCATCCTGGGAATGGGAATCCCGTCGGTTCCCGCCTACATGATCGTTGCCGCCCTTGCCGTACCGACCCTGATAAAGCTGGGCGTGCCAACGATGAGCGCCCATTTGTTCTCCCTTTATTTTGCGTTGATATCGGTCATTACCCCGCCCGTGGCGCTGGCGGCGTACGCTGCCGCGAGCATCGCCGAGTCGAACATGCTCAGGACGGGGCTGACCGCCAGCCGCCTGGGAATCGTTGCTTATGTCGTCCCCTACATGTTCATTTACAGTCCCGCCCTGTTGCTCATGGGGTCGTGGGGCAGCGTTGTCCTGGCCACCATTACCGCATTTGTGGGGACCACCGGACTGGCGGGGGGGCTGGAGCGGTATTTCCTGCATGAGATGAAAAGGTATGAAGCCCTCGCCTTCATCGTGGGCGGCTTGCTCCTCATTTTTCCGGGAGTCCTGACGGACACCTTCGGGGTTCTTTGTCTCGGCATAGGCTTGTTGAGCCAATTTGCCAAAAGGCGGAAGATGCGGGCGGAAGGTGTCGGACTGGCGAGCTGACCAGAAGGGCTCCTTTTCCCGATCCCCTCCTATCCGGGGCTGATCCGCTACAGCATCGTCCGCGCCGTGAAGGACGCGTTCGCCCATCTCCAGAAAGAGGGCTCGACGGTGGCCATCCGCGACCGGATGGCCGACGTGAAGGAATACTTCGACGCCGTGGACCTCGACCGCTATCTCGAGCTGGAGAAGGAGATATTCCCCTCGGCCCCGCCGAAATAGGAGAAGCGGGGTTTTTCCCCGCCTGACGCGAACATCTTCCTATGCCGAAATCTGATCGATCAAAAAATACGGAACCTGACCTCGTCAACGTCGGGGCGGGGGCGGCGGGCCTCTCGGCCGCGATGGAAGCCGAGCGGAAGAAGCTCTCCTTCGTCCTTCTGGAGGCGAAACCCCGCGTCGGCGGGCGCGCCTTCACGGAGAGCGGGAGCCTGGGCGTTCCCTTCGATCATGGCGCCTACTGGATGCACTCGGCCAGCCTGAACCCCTACGCAAAGATCGCCGATTCATTGGGATTCGCCTACCGGAAAGAGGCGCGCCGGAGACGGGTGTTCATGGGGAACCGCTGGGCGGACGAAGAGGAACTCCGGGAACGGGAGGTGTTCTTCGATAGCATCCGTCCCTTACTCGGAAGTCCTGGAAGAGGGCGGCCGCTGGCGCCCCCTGTTCGATCAGTGGATCGCGGCGGTGAACGGGGTGGACCCGGACGAGGCCTCCACCCTCGATCACGCGAACTACCGAGACACGGGGGAGAACTGGCCCGTACGCGACGGGTACGGCGCGCTGGTGGCGAGGCATGCCGCCGAGGTTCCGGTGGAGACAGGAACGCCCGCCGAGCGAATCCGCTGGGGCGGCCCCGCCGTCCGGGTCGAGACGCCGAAGGGAACGCTCATCGCCCGGGCGGTCATCCTCACCGTATCGACCGGCGTTCTCGCCTCGGACCTCATCCGCTTCGACCCGCCTCTTCCGGAATGGAAGCGGTCCGCCATCCGCGCCGTTCCGATGGGGATGGCCAACAAGGCCGCCTTCGCCTTCAGCCGCAACGTGTTCGATATCCCGGACGATTCGTCGGCGACGGTCTACGCGGACTCATCCAGGACGCTCGGTTTCCAGATTCGTCATTTCGGCAGGAACGCTGCCAGCGGTTATCTCGGCGGAAGGCTCAGCTCCGAACTGGAGGCCGCCGGGCCCGGGGCGATGGCGGAATTCGCGCTCGAAAAGCTGAAGGCGATGTTCGGCTCCGGCATCGCGAAATACCTGACCGGAACGGTCACGACGGCATGGGAGAGCGACCCCTGCATCCGGGGCGGCTACTCCGCCGCCCGGCCGGGGAAGGCGCACTGCCGCACCGATCTCGCCGCGCCGATCGATGATCGTCTCTTTTTCGCGGGAGAAGCCACCTCGCGGGAGTTTTTTACCACCGTCCACGGCGCGCACTTTTCCGGGGTCGAGGCGGTGGAATCGGCCGTCAGGGCAATCAGGGAAGAAAAAACGTGAAGGATTGCCAGGGAACTCGAACAAACCCCTCCCTTTGGCGAGGGGATGGTTGAGAATACGCGGTGCCTGTCAGTCCCAGTTCGAAGAGAGCCAATAATCCGAAACTTCCTCGTCCTGAACAGCGCGGGAAGCTTCCACCGGTTCTCCGGGGGACCCCGCATCGACCAGCGTCAGCGGTTCGCCGCAGCGCGGGCAGTATGGCCTGTCCGCCGGATCTTCCGGGGTGAACTCGGCTGCGTCGTAGAAATTATGGCACCAGAGGCACTCCAAGGATTTCTTTTTTTCTTCGGGCATGGTTGTCATCGTGGGCTCCCCCGTACGGGCTTTCCACCCGTCTGGCGGCTTCTTTCCGCATATCCGTAAATATGGGCCCGAGCCTCCGCGCTGGCCACACCGTGGTTTCATTCCGAAATGCCCGTTGAATGGATTTCAGACCCATGCCCTCCCGCCGAAGAGGGTCGGGAGCAGTTTTTCGGTATGGTGAAATAAGTGATGGGGGTTCGAATGGCTCGGGATCAGTGTCGAGC
>CAMYJL010000230.1 GCA_947258645.1 uncultured Nitrospinota bacterium | reverse complement strand
CCTTCGGCTCAAGAAATTTCCAAACGGGCCGGTAGGGATGGCTAGCGTCGATATGACAGCGCCAGATCCATTTTCCTTTCCGGTTTGGGCACAGGGCCAGCAGACCGGCCGGCTGCGGATCGTGAATAAACACAAAATCGGCCGCTTCCAGCTTTTCCCGGAGGCTCTTGGCGTTCTCGATTTGCGCCGCTTCATAGGCGGAAATGTCTTCCCCGTTGAAATCCTCACGGAACCCCTGAAGGGCATTGTGGATTTTTTTCGTCGCTGTAAAGAAAGGCGCTGTCCCCTCTATAACCTCCCAGGAGGCCTTGAGGCCGACATCGTTCATCAGGGCGGTCAGCCAGTCGAGAATTTCGGCCACCCCGCCGCCAGAGCGGGTCGAATTGACGTGAACGACCGATTGGCCCTGGAGAGATTCCGCCAGCTGGTAAATCTGGGAGATGCTCTCCTCGCCGACAACTTCCTTGTAATTCGCGAGTTGGGGAGGACTCATGGCTCTTGGACATCCTCCCCCAGAATGTAATGAGACCGGTGGAGGAGCTCCTGCCGGAGGGCCCGAAGGGTGTAGTGCTGCGCATCGATGCCGGCGAATGCTTCGGCGAGTTTCTCGCCCGTGGGGCCTCCCTCGCATAGCCAGGGCATGATATCGTCGTTTTTCGACCCGATTTTGGACCGGGTTTCGACAAAGTGATAGTAGATGCTGGGGCGGGTCATCCGTCTCAACGCCCACATGACATCCTCGGGGTTTTCCAGAACCATTCCGGTATCGAAGACCAGCATGGAAGATGTCATGAAATAAAACGCATGGCCCAGTTCGGCACCCCGAATGTAGTCGGCCTCGGAGAGGCGATCTTCGATAACGTCCACAACCGCAGTCCGCAACCCTTCGACAGACTCGAAAGAGTCCGGATCCAGAATTCCCAAGCGCTCGGCCAATACATCATCTCGCAGGGACCGGTAGGCCCAGGTGGCGAAATCGTTCGTAAACTCCGGATCATCGAAGGTGGGCCGAAGCTGGGTTTCACAAAAATGGTGATAGATGCTCCCGGGCGAGCAGCGCTCAGCCCGGTCTCTTAATTCGCGCAGGTTGATGGCAGATGCCTGGCCATCCATCTGCACAATGAGCGCGCATGCTTTGATCTGAAAATGGTTCACGTACGAATAAGGTCCATCGGTGGGCGGCGGCAAAAAATCAGATTAAAATCAAGGCGTTACAACTAATTGCCCTGGGAAAAGATGCCACAGCGCACGGAGCGGGTCAATCGATTTCGACTTGATCCGCCACACAAATTTTGAGGAAATGGCGAACCTGTTTAAATTCGTCCATCTTTCTCGCCCATGAGACACGAACGGGAGACAAAATGGAGCCCGAAGCTCATTTATTTCCGCTCCGGCGGTTGCGGGAAAGCGCGCCACCCTATCTAATGGCTCAAAATTGCTCGCGATATGTTGCGCTGTCCGCAGATGCCCCGCTCCGCTCAGGGGAGCTTCTTTTCGCCGAAAGCCCATTGACCGCATGAAATCATTTTCCCCGTCATTCTTCTTTGCCCACTACGTCCGGCGAAAAGGCGCTTTCCTGGCCACGGCGTGCGTGATCCTCGTTCTTTTTGCGTCCGTCTTTCACGCCTCTTCTTTCGGCGCCACCGGCGGGGTGAAACCGGCTCCAGGCATCCCCTCTGATCTTTCCCAGAAGGATATAAAAAACCTCATCCAGCGCCTGGAAGACCCGGCTCAACGCGCCGCTCTCATTGGCCAGCTCAAGCTCCTCCTGAAAGCCCAGGAGGCGTCGTCGTCAAAAGAAAAGCCGGCTGCATTCCCAATCAACCACATGTACGCCGGGTTCGTTCAACAGCTCGATAAAACGCTCGCAGCCAACCTCCGGTCTTTTCAGAAATTTCCCGGAAAAATCCGTGAGCTCGCCGGAAAATGGGAGGCCGCATCCGCTAAAGAGAACCTGGCCTGGGATCTGGCGCGCCTCGTCTTAGCGCTCGCCGTTGCGCTGCTCCTTCTGGTGGGACTTCGCCGGGCGGCGAACCGCTTCCTGCCGGGCGCTCCCGAAGAGGGGAATGGCGTCCCCTGGCCAAAGCGGTTGGGAATGGCCCTCCGAAGATGGATAGAACTTGCGCTTCCGCCGGGCGTTCTCCTCTTGGCCGGCTCCCTTTTTGTCATCCTGTTCGGGCTGGGCCGGTGCGCCATTGTCGGCGGCGCTCGGGCCCTCCTTTCCCCTGAGCAGCCTCCCTTGCGGCTCTTTCCGGTATCCGATGAAGTTGCCGGCTACATTACCCTCTGGAGCCGGCGCCTCGTGAGAGTGGGCGTCTGGGGGGAAGCCCTGGCGCGGGCGGCAGATGTGCTGGGGCTCGGACCGGACGCGGTGGGCACCCTCTCCGGCCTCTACCGCCTTATCCTTCTGCTTCAGGCACTCGTCCTCGTCCTTCAAAACCGCGAGGTCGTGCGGGCGGTCCTATCTGCCGAGGAGCCCGAAGGTGCGGGAAAAGGCGTCCGCGCCGCCATCGCGTTCTGGAATATCATTACCGCCCGCTGGTATTTCATCGCCGTACCCTACTTCATTGTGTTCTTTTTCCTCTGGTCCTCCGACTCCGGGACCGGCCTCAAGTTCCTGATCACTTCGACCGCCCTCACTGTCGGAATTGTCGGGGCGGCCTATATCCTGAACCGGGCGGTCCTGCTGGGAACGGAACGGTTCTTCGCCGTGAGCGACCGCCTGAAGCTCCTCGTCCCGGGCATCGAGGATAGAGCCAACCGCTACACCCCGGTTATCTCCCGTGCACTTAGCGGGATCATATGGGTGGCGGCGGTTGTGCTCGCACTCGACGCCTGGGGAATCCCGACGCTGGATGTTCTTTTCTCGGCCTCGGGAATGATTTTCATCAGGGCGATCATCGGCGTCCTTTTCACCGCAGCGGTGGCCACACTCGTCATCGAGGGTTTCCAGGCGGGAAGCGAATATTTTCTCTCCGGGAGGCGGGACACCAACGGTGAACCCATCGAGCCCACCGCCCAGCAGCGGACCCTGCTCCCGCTGGGCTGTTCCGTAATCAAATGGATCACCATCGGCATCGCAGCCATGATCATCCTCGACAATCTCGGCGTGAACATCGCGCCGGTCCTCGCCGGAGCGGGCATCCTCGGCCTCGCGATCGGCTTCGGCGCGCAGTCGCTGGTGAAAGACATCATCACCGGCGTCTTCATGCTGATCGAAGACAACATCGCCGTCGGCAATATAGTTAAAGTGAAAGACATTGGTGGGCAGGTCGAGGGATTCACGCTCCGTTCGGTCCGCCTCCGGGACTACGACGGAAATGTTCACGTCATCCCGAACAGCGCCATCGACGTCGTGACGAACTTCACGAAGGAGTTCAGCCGGGCCGTGTTCGACATCGGCGTGGCCTACCGGGAGAACGTGGACGAAGTGATCGGAATCATCCGCGAGGTGAGCGAGGAGATGCAAGCCGATCCGGAATGGGGAAACGATATCCTCGAGCCGGTCGATATCGCGGGCCTGGATCGGTTCGGCGATTCTTCCCTTATCATCCGCGGCCGCTTCAAGACCCGGCCCATCAAGCAGTGGGGGGTGCGGCGCGAATTCCACCGCCGGATCAAGAAAGCTTTCGACGAGCGGGGGATCGAGATTCCCTTCCCCTACCGGACGCTTACCTGGGCGGAACCCAAAGAGCCGGACAAGGAAAAGGCCCGTCAGGATGCCTCTTTTCTCACCCCTCCCCCGCCGATTCCGCCCGGCGAAGATCCGAAAACGACCATGGGCGAAACCGACTGAAAATTTACCGAATCGAAAACATCCCGTTCAGCAAGGCGGGCCGCTCCGTCAGGTCCCGGATTTTGACCGCAAACGTTTCCATCTCCGGGACGCTCCCCAGCCGCCTGATAAAGGGCACCCCCACTGCTTCGGCCGCCTCCCGGTCCGTCGGATAGTCGCCGACAAAAACCGCTTCCCCTGTGCTGCACCCGGCATCCCGGAGGATCGCCTCCAAGATTTCCGCCTTCGCCGGGAGCCGTAGATTTTCCTGAAATACCCCTCCAGACCGCGCTCGCGCACGATGCGGAGGAGTTCCCCTTCAGGCGTCGCCGAGACCAGATACAAATCCAGGCGATCCTGGAAATCGCGGAGAAATTCCTCCGCGTCCGTGACAAACGGCGTCTTCAGGACCTCCTCCAACATCAGCGCGACGTATTTTCGCTCCAGATCGTCCGTCTACTCGACCGAAATATCCCGTCCGAGAATTCGGTCGCATATCTCCTCAAACTGCCGCCGCCGGGGCAGCCCGCCGCGCTTCTCCTGATACGCCTCAATCTCTTTCTGATGGCCGGGGAAAATCTCGAAAAGCTTCCGGTAGGCTTTTTTTGACGATGGCCGATTCGATGATCACGCCGTCGAAATCGAGGAACACGATCCGGATAGAGCGGGAGGTCATGAAGGAAACGCCTCAATTTCGCCCGGGCGACCGCACCGGACACACGAAGACGCCAAAACGATAAATGGCCAAATGGTGCCGGAGGTCGGGCTCGAACCGACACTCCCTTGCGGGAACGGGATTTTGAGTCCCGCGCGTCTACCAATTCCGCCACTCCGGCAAGCCTTGGAATTTGGGAGGTTACGGCAAACGGCCCGCGGGATCAACAGATTCCGATGGCATTCGTTTTCGCGCGCCAGAGATCAGCAAGCCAGCCGCCCCCCCTCCCCGATCTTTCCGCCATTTTTTACCGGATCTTTACATTCCCTTTAATCTGTCTTGACAATCCTTTGCTACGTTTTCCCCGATGGGAACACCCAACACAACCGGATGTATGGCGATCACGCCGAATGGGTGCGCTGCTGTGTCCGTTCACGGACTCAACGGCGCGAGATCAAGCTACAGGAGGGAACAATGACCAGATGGAAAATGCTTTCGCTCGCAAGTATTCTGTTTCTGGCAGGAATGTTGGGCTTCTCCGGCGCCGCAGCCGCCGACGGCAACAGTATCAAGTATGAAGTCACCGTCACCAACCTCACGCAGGGCGTGAGCGGGGATCCCCTCGCCCGGGGCATCGTTTTCACGCCAATGCTCATCGCCGCCCACAGGGCGGGCGTGAAATTTTTCGCCGCAGGCGAAGCGGCGAGCACGGAACTTCAATACGTCGCCGAGACCGGGAACACGGCCCCGTTGAAAGCCCTCCTGGACGCCGACCCGAAAGTCGCCGCCACGGCGATGACGAGCGACCCTCTTCTCCCCGGGGCGTCGGTCACGGTCAAAATTGAATCCAAGTACGGCTTCGACCGCATCAGCCTGGTCGGGATGCTGCTCCCCACGAACGATGGTTTTCTCGCCGTCAGCGGAGCGAAGGTACCTTATTTCCGGCGTAATCCGGTAACGGTCTATTCCCCGGGCTACGACGCCGGGACGGAAGTCAACGACGAGCTCTGCGCGTCGATTCCGGGCCCGCACTGCAATGGTTCCACGACCGTAGACGGCGCTGAAGGTTACGTCGTCCACATTCATCCCGGCATCCGGGGAGGCGCCGACCTGGACGCGAATGACCGGGCCTGGCTCAATCCCGTCGCGAAGGTCACCATCCGCCGGGTTCGCTAAACCTGTAACAGAATAGAGACTGCAAAAAAAGCCCCCGGAATTTCTCGATTCCGGGGGCTTTCGTTCGTGTGCGAAGCCGGAGCTCGCGCCCCGGCCCAACTCTTACGCTTTGTCGAGCGCCTGGCTCAGGTCCGCCTTGATGTCGTCGATGTGCTCCAGACCGACCGAAAGGCGGACGTACCCTTCGGTAACGCCGGTCTGCGCCTGCACCTCGGCGGAGAGCTGGGAATGCGTCGTGCTCGCCGGATGGATCGCGAGGCTGCGCGCGTCGCCGATGTTGGCCACGTGGTAGAACATCTCGAGCGCGTCGATGAACTTCTTGCCCGACTCGAGGCCTCCCTTGAGCTCGAAGCCACAGAGCCCGCCGTAGCCTCCCATGAGGTAGGTGTCCGCCCGCCTCCGGAACTCACCCTCCATGAGGCTCGGGTGGATGACGCGGCTCACCTTCGGGTGATCTTTCAGGAATTCCGCCACCGCCTTCGCGTTGGCGCAGTGGCGCTCCATGCGGAGCGGAAGGGTCTCCAACCCCTGCAGGAATAGGAAGGCGTTGAACGGGCTTGTCGCCTGCCCCGAGTCGCGCAGGAGCGTGACGCGCGCCTTGATGATGTAGGCGATGGGGCCGAGCGGGGCGGTGGCCTCCGTCCAGACCGCGCCGTGATAGCTGGGGTCGGGCTGGTTCAAGTAGGGCTGCCGCTCGGGGTGCGCCTTCCAGTCGAAGTTTCCGCTGTCGATGATGATGCCGCCGATCGAGTTGCCGTGGCCGCCGATGTACTTCGTGCACGAAGATGCGATGATCGCCGCCCCGTGCTCGAACGGCTTGCAGAGACCGTGGGCCGCCGTGTTGTCCATGATCAGCGGTATCCCCATCTCGCGGCCGATGTCGGAGACCTCCTTGATCGGGAAAACGTGAAGCTTGGGATTCGGCAGCGTCTCGGCGTAATACGCCCGCGTCTTGTCGTCGGTGGCTTTCCGGAAGTTCTCGGGGTCTTCCGGATCGACGAAGCGAACCTCGATGCCCACATCTTTCAGCTGGTTGGCGAAAAGGTTCCAAGTGCCACCGTACAGGTCGGTGGAACTCACAATGTTGTCGCCCACGCGGGCGATGTTCATGACCGACATCATCGATGCCGCCTGCCCCGACGAGACCGCGAGCGCACCCACGCCGCCTTCCAGCGCGGTGAGCCGTTGTTCGAGAACATCGTTCGTCGGGTTCATGATACGGGTGTAGATGTTGCCGAATTCCTTCAGGCCAAACAGGTTGGAGGCGTGCTCCGTGCTGTCGAACTGATACGAAGTCGTCTGGTAGATGGGAACTGCCACCGCGTTCGTGGCGCTATCTTTCCGGTGACCTGCATGGAGGACAATGGTCTCGTTATTCCTGGAATCTGGCATAGATATGACTCCTCATTCAAATTGGCAGGTAAAGGAAAAATTCCGGAAGGGGCGATTCTAGCGGAAGTGTCCCTGAGATGCGAATAGGAAAAACCGTCGATTCCCCCTGATTTCGAGTTCGAAGATCCTTCTCAAATAGCTGATTTTCAGGTATTAATGACAAACAACCTGAAATCAATCCGTACATTTCCATACAAGGAAACACGCGATGAGACCGAACGCGAAAAAAACCAAATCGCTGGACTGGGCGGACTTTCCCGAAGGGTTCACCCCCTTCTTCCTGGACCCGACCGGGGTGCATCTCGAGACGAAAGAGCTCTCGCCCGGGGTCTACGCCCTCCTCTCCTCAGTCCCGAACGTGGACAACGTCGGCTTCGTCGTGGGCGAGCGGGATGTCCTTGTCATCGACGCCCACATCAGCCTCGGCATGGCCCGCCAGATTCAGGAGCGGGTGCGCGAGGTGACCGGCAAACCCATCCGCTATCTCGTCAACTCCAACTATCACGGCGACCACACCTTCGGAAACTGCGCCTTCCCCGATGAGACGATCGTCGTCCAGCACAGGAAAACGGCGGAGTTGGTGCCGTTCATGGATGAAGAAAAGAAGTTCATGTTTCCCTGTGTGGGGAACAACCCGGATATTTTCGAGGGGGTGGAACTTCGGCTTCCGGACGTGGTGTTTGACGATTTCCTTCAAATCGATCTGGGCGGGCGGATTGTCGAGCTACACCATTTCGGCCCCGCCAACACCCCCGGCGACACCATCACCTACGTCCCCGAGGCCCGCGCCGCATGGACAGGCAACATGACGGGCGGAAACCTCATCGTCGCGCTCGAGAGCGACGCGCCCACCTACATGGAATCCATCCGCCGCTTCGCCGGGACGCTCGACGTGGAGACCCTCATCCCCGCCCACAACCCGATCTCTTCGGCCGATCTGCTTGGGACATACATGAAC